>NZ_JBEXGU010000251.1:0-9551 GCF_040607515.1 Streptosporangium sp. NPDC005286
GCGCGCCGGGACACTCGGCGCGCGACCCGCGCGAACCTCAGCGGTCTAGAAGAACTGGTTCTCCGGCACCGGCAGGTCCAGTCGCGCCGGGCCCTGCCACCTGGCCGTGTCCTTCGGCACGTCGGCGCTGCCGAGGGTGCTGATCGCCAGCGGGATCACGACCTTGCTCCCCGCCAGGTCGACGGTGACGTTCGCGCCGGTGGCCCGCTCGGCGCTGTAGGTCGAGTCGGTGCCGGCGATCACGAGGGCCAGCCTGTGTCCCTTCTTGAAGACGTACTCCTGCGGCAGCGTCTCCCAGCTGACCCTGCCGTACGTGCCCGGGGGCAGTGGCGAGGGCTCGCCGAGCGAGTCGCGGTTCTGCACGTCGATCCAGCCACGGGCGACGATCTCCAGTGGCCGGGTGGCCCGGTTGGTGACGACCTGCCGGTAACAGGCGTCGTCGGAGGCCGTGCTCTCGCCGTGGCAACTCTCCTCGGCGACCGTGGTGATGCCCTGGCCCCGCCGCCAGTCGACCCGGGTGTCCTCGCCGAAGTCGACGAGGAGCGCGGTCAGGTTCGAGGTGGGCCTGTCGAGCGCGACGCGCAGGTCCACCACGGGCGTGCCGGACAGCCGCAGGTCCAGCGGCAGCTCACCGGTGGTGAAGGCCACCCGCCCCGGCTTGACGGTGCCGACGTCGGCCACCATCGCGTCCTCGGACTGGCGGATGTCGGTGAACGTAGCGGTCTGCCCCTTCCTGGCCGGTACGAGGCCGAACGAGCCGTCGGCCGCCGGGCGGAAGGGGACCTTCAGGGAGAGCGGGGCGGGCCAGTCGCGCTGGGTGATCCAGCGGTCGAGGCTGGTCTGCACGTCGGCGCGGGGCTCTCGCATGATGCCGTTCTGCACGCCGAGCAGCCAGTAGTCGAACCAGCGGTGCAGCGTGTCGACCCAGAGGTCACGACGGCCCTCGAAGTCGAAGGGGTCGACGTGCTGGTACTGCCCGACCCAGATCTTGCGGGGCACGTTCCTGCCGGCCAGCGCCTGCCACCACTTGGAGAAGTTGTCAGGCCTGACGTTGAGGTCGTTGACCGTGTGCACGGCGAAGACGCTGGCGCGCACCTTGGAGACGTCGGCCATCGAGCCCGCGATGTAGTCGCGCTCGGCCCAGAAGCCGTTGTAGTCGCCGGTGTCGTCGCCGTCCTCGGCGTCCAGCCGCGCCCGCACCGCGGCGCACTTGGCCTCGGGGTCGGTGTCGACGTAGTTCCCCAGCCACGACATGTAGTCGTAGTTGTAGATCACCCCGTTGGAGCGCTGGTATTTGTACCAGGAGCTGATCGCCGAGATCGGGACGATGGTCTCCAGCCCCTGCACGCCGGTCGCCGCCACGGCGTTGGCCAGCGTGCCGTCGTACGACTTGCCGATCATCGCGGCCTTGCCGGTGGTCCAGTCCGCGACCGCGGGCGTGCCGTCGGGGTGGTAGGCGGTGGCGCGGCCGTTCAGCCAGTCGATCACGGCCTTACCGCCCAGCACGTCGGCCTGCCCGCCGACGTCGGGACAGCCGTCGGACCTGGTGGTGCCGATCATGTCGACATTGAGGACGGCGTAACCGCGCGGTACGAAGTAGTTGTCGTAGAACAGCGGGAATTTCACTACGTTCCCGGCGGCGTCATAGACCTTCCGCTCGGCCTCGTTACCCCGGCCGGAGTTGTCGTAGTACGGACTCTCATCGATGATCACCGGCACCTTGAGCCCGGGACCCGATTCCTTTGGCCTGATGATGTCGACACGGACCCGGTCCGGCCTCCCATCGGAGTCGCTGTCGACACCCGACTCGACGTAGACGTGCTCGCGGACGGCGTCGGCGTAGGAGAAGACCGGTTGGGACCGTCCCCGCTCGACGGTGAGGGATGGCTGGGTGGCCGCGTGGGCTGGGGTGACGCCCGCCGCGAGAACCGCGAGGACGATAAGGGCTGCCCGTAACTTCGGCAAGCGGAGCCTCCAGAACAACTAGGGAAACATCCGCAATATCAATCTTTGTCCGTATAGTCCGCAAGATCCTTTATGTGTTCGACATCACCCTGGGGCTGGTATGTGACATGACGCTCGACAGCCCTGTCCGGCCACCGGTCAGGACGGCCCGGCGCGAGCCCGGGCAAGCGGGAGCAGAGGTACGGCCGCGGCGGCTACCCGCCGCGGGGCCTCAGCAGGGTTCGGTGCCGGAGGCGGGCAGGAGCTTGTTCAGCATGACCGCGCACTGACGCAGCTCGTCGGCGTCGAGCATGTCCAGGAACTGGGCGCGGACGCCGCGCAGGTAGGTGGGACCGGCCTCGGCCAGCCGCGCCGCGCCCGCGTCGGTGAGCACCGCGAACAGGCCGCGCGCGTCACTGGTGCACGCCTCGCGCTCGACCAGGCCGTCACGCTGGAGGCGGTCGACGAGCCGGGTCAGGCCGCTGCGCGAGAGCAGCACCCGGTCCGCCAGGTCGTTCATCCTCAGCCGCCGCTCGGGCGCCTCGAAGAGTTGCAGGAGGACTTCGTAGGAGGCCAGGGGTAGATCGTGCTCGATCAGCAGATCGGCCTCCAGCACCCGGGCGATGCGGACCTGGGCTCGCTGGAGCATGCGCCAGAGCGTCAGCTCCTCCGAGCTGAAGCTCTCCATGGACTCGCCCGCCGTGAGGGTCACACAGTAACCTTAGAACGTTGCACGCGCATCTACACAGCGAATTGTCCGAATCCGGCGACCAGAGCCGGGGCCGGAATTCCTGCCGACGTTCCGGGGTTCATACCATTGGACTTCCGACGCCGACCGTTCCCTGACGGGATCGGGCCTCTCGCCAAGCCATATGAGCGCCACGATGGGCAGTTCCTGCCCTTGAGACGCCTCATCGATAACAGACAAGGAGGGACGGCATCCTCCGTCGCCCCAGTGTGACGCCGCGTTGCCGACACTTCGATGGCACCTACCCCGGAACTGGTGATGGCCGCCCTCGCGACCGTCAACGACCCTGAGATCCGTCGGCCGATCACCGAGCTCGAAATGGTCAAGAGCGTCGACATCTCCCCCGAGGGGGCGGTACGTGTCGCGATCTTCCTCACGGTGTCCGGCTGTCCCATGAAGGACACCATCACCCGAGACGTCACCGCCGCGGTCTCCAGGATCGACGGAGTGGCCGGCGTCTCCGTCAAGATGGACGTCATGAGCCCCGAGCAGCGCAAGGCGCTGCAGACCAAGCTGCGCGGCAACAAGGGTCCCGAGAAGGAGATCCCCTTCGCCCAGCCCGGCTCGCTGACCCGTGTCTTCGCCGTCGCCTCCGGCAAGGGCGGTGTCGGCAAGTCGTCGGTCACCGTCAACCTGGCCGCCGCGATGGCCGCGAGCGGTCTCAAGGTCGGCGTCGTCGACGCCGACATCTACGGCCACAGCATCCCTCGCATGCTCGGCACCTCCGAACGTCCCACCAAGGTCGAGGACATGATCATGCCGCCGGTGGCGCATGACATCAAGGTCATCTCGGTCGGCATGTTCAAGCCGGAGGGCAACACCCCCGTCGTGTGGCGCGGGCCCATGCTCGACCGGGCCCTGCACCAGTTCCTCGCCGACGTCTACTGGGGCGACCTGGACGTGCTGCTGATGGACCTGCCCCCGGGCACCGGTGACATCGCGATCTCCGTGGCGCAGCGGATGCCCTCGGCGGAGCTCCTGGTGGTGACCACCCCGCAGCAGGCCGCCGCCGAGGTCGCCGAGCGGGCGGGATCGATCGCCGTCCAGACCCACCAGCAGATCGCCGGCGTCATCGAGAACATGTCATGGCTGCCCTGCCCGCACTGCGACGAGCGGGTCTCGGTCTTCGGCGAGGGCGGTGGCCAGACCGTGGCCGACGCGCTCACCCGCACCCTCGGCGCCCGCGTGCCGCTCCTCGGCCAGGTGCCGATCGACATGCGCCTGCGCGAGGGCGGCGACGAGGGCAAGCCGCTCGTGCTGACCGACCCGGACGCCGCGGCCGCGGCCGAGCTGATCCGCATCGCCGGTTCCCTTAGCAAGAAGTCGACCAGCCTCAAGGGCCTCCAGCTCGGCATCTCGCCCACCCGGCGCGGCTGACGGCACCCGCTCCGACACGACGACGGCGGCGCCCCTGCAGGAGGGGGGCGCCGCCGTCGGCCGTCCGGGAGGGACTCAGGTCGCCTCGGAGTCGTACGGAGGGATCTCGCCGTAGCCCAGCTCGCCGCCCGCCGGGTAGGCGGGGGCGGGTTCGGCGGTGGCGGTGGCGGTGGCGGTGGCCGGGGTGGACTTCCAGTCGTCCTCAAGGTCGGCGGTGAGGTGCTTGCGGACGAAGTTCTTCGGGTTCAGGTCGGCCGGGTCGAAGTCGGCGAACTCCGGCCCCAGCCCGGTCCGCAGGTCGTCTCTCGCGTTGTTGGCCATCCGGCGCAGGTTGCGCAACGTCTTGCCCGCCTGAGCAGCGGCCTGGGGCAGTTTCTCCGGGCCGAAGACGAGGAGGGCGATGACCACCAGCGCCACGATCTCAGGCCAGCCGAGTCCGAACACGGTGATCTCCTACCGAAAGAATGCCATGGGCACCTCTCCGGCTACGCACCGGAGAGGTTCCAGACTAGTACCGCCAAGGGTAAGCACGCGCCCCTGCCAGGCGGCTCAGGAAGGCTCGGGTGAGGGCTGGTCCGGCGCGGTGCCGACGGTCACGGTCGCGGTGTTCTCCTGGCCGCCGCGCTGGTACTTGACCGAGAGTTTCTCGCCGGGAGCCCTGTTGCGGACCAGCGCGATCAGCTCGTTGCCGTCCTGCAGCACGACGCCGTCGACCTCCAGGATGACGTCGCCCGGCTTGAGGCCCGCCTGGGCGGCGGGGCCGTTCGGCTCGATCGGCTGGGAACCCTGCCTGGCCTCGGTCGCGATACGCACCCCGACACCCTGGTAGGTCGGGTCGATGGCGACACCGATCCGCGACTTCTTGGCCTTGCCCGTGGTGATCAGCTCCTGGGCGACGCGGCGGGCGTGGTTCACCGGGATGGCGAAACCGAGGCCGATGCTGCCGCTCTGGCCGCCGACCGACCTGCCGAGAGTGGCGATCGCCGAGTTGACGCCGATCACCTCGCCGTTGCCGTTGACCAGCGGCCCCCCGGAGTTGCCCGGGTTGATGGCCGCGTCGGTCTGGACCGCGCTGAGCCAGGTGGTCTCGGAGTTGTTCTCCTCACCCGCCTGAACGGGACGATTGAGCGAGCTGACGATGCCGGAGGTGACGGTGCCGGTCAGGCCCAGCGGGGAGCCGATGGCGATGACCGGGTCGCCCACGACCACGTTGTCGGAGTTGCCGAGGGTGATCTCCGGGGCGCCGAAGGTCTCCGCCGGCTTGACCACTGCCAGGTCGGACTCGGGGTCGCGGCCGACGACGACGGCGGAGGTGGACTTGCGGTTGTTGAACTGGATCTGGATCCGGCCGCTGGGATCGGCGCCGGCGACCACGTGGTTGTTGGTCACCACGTAGCCGCCCTTGATCAGGAAGCCGGAACCGGTGTTGGAACTCGCCCCGCCCTCGACCGCCAGCGAGACCACGCTGGGCAGCACCTTCGAGGCCACACCCGCCACCGAATCCGGGGGACGGGCGTTGGAACCGGTCGGCGCGTTCCCCAGGCTGTAGGAGGGGTCGCGCCCCGAGCCGGTCGGCTTGGTGAGGAGATAGGTGCCGACGCTGCCGAGCAGCGAGGCGAGCAACGCGATCACCACGGCGAGGACGACCAGCGTGGCCGTACGCGGCCCGCGCTGAATCGCCGCGGGCGCCGGGCCGCCGAAGCTCCCTGGCAGCCCCGGGCTGCCGGGAGGCGGCGCCCAGCCGGGGCCCATGCCGAACGCCTGGGTGGGCGGCGGGGGCGGAGCCGGGTGGGCGGCGAAGACCGCCGTGTCGTACCTGAGCCGACCGGAGGGGTCGCCCCAGCTCTCCGGCGCGTGGCCCTGTCCCTGGACGCCCTCGCCCGCCGACACCTCCCCGTCGTCGTGACGGAGCAACTCGGGTTGCCCCTGCGGCCCACCCCACCGGCCGCGGCCTGGCGGGGCGCCCAACTGGCTCCAGCCGTCGTCTCCCGGCTGCTCGGCCTGGGACGGCGCGCCCTCTCCGGCGGGCAGGAACTCGGGGCGCGAGAACTCGGGGCCGGAGGAGTCGGCGTGGCGGGACTCCGGAGCGCCGTGACCACCGTCGGTGAAGTCCGACGGCGTACGCCCCGCAGCATCGTGCGCCCCGTGGCCGGTACGGGCCTCGTCGGTCATCGAATACTCACTACTCCTTGCCTCGCAGATGCCCACTCACCGGGTCAACCCGGCAATCTTCCCCCGAGCGGCATACGAGATGTGTAAAACACACGTCATCCGAAGGGATTGACCCACGAGAGCAGGCGACTCGCACCTCGGCCGAGCCTCGTCCAGAGATCCGGAACATGCTCGTGCGGTAGGGCCGCGACAGCCGCGTCGACCATGTCGGCCGGCGCGTCCGCGAAGACTGTATAGACATGCCCCCCACTCGCCCAGATCATCTCCTGCCCAACCGGGCCTCGAATCCAGATCGTATGCCCGCTGCGCCGCTCCGCATGCCAACCCTGGAGATGATCCTCATCAAGCACTCCGGGTTGCACAAAAACCGACACAACTGACAACCCATCCGAATACCCCAAATACAAGTATCCAGCGGGGGCGCTTCGCGCGGCGAACAACTCCAGGCGGCCCGGCAGGGCGCGGGGGATACGCCAGCCCGCGGCCAGCAGACGGGGCATCTCCACGAGATCGAGGCCCCCGGCGGCCAGCGGCGGCACCGTGGGCACCACCCCCTTGGTCACCGGGGCGAGGGTCAGATCGACGAAGGCTCCGACGTTGACGACCCGGCCCCTCACGTCCATGACTTCGCGGCGCAGCACCGGCCCGGCGGCCTTGTCGATCCAGTAGCGGGCGGCGACCGTGCCGTCCGCGCGCAGGACGTTCACGAGGCGGGCGGGGCGCCCGCAGGCGTGCCCCTCCCCGGCGGCCACGACCCGGTAGTTCCGGGCCAGCACCTCGAGCATCGCTTCCGACGGGCTGGACATGCCCCCGGCGGGGGTGCCCGGATCGGCGCTCTGCACGGAGCCTGAGGGCTCGGTACGCACCGTCATCCCCTTCCCGGGGACGTTGTGCACCTCCAGCACCGCCGAGGTGGAGCCGGAGGCGCCCCAGATCGTGACGTACTGGGTGCCCGAGTATCCGCGGGCCCGGCCCGCGACCGCCGCCTCACGGAGCAGGTGCAGGCCGGTGTCCTCGTTCTCCGCCTCGTCCGGCGGTATGGCGTGCGAGGTCCTGACCGCGTGTGCCGTACCGCCCGTCACCAGCCCCAGCAACATGACAGCCACCAGGATGATCGTGGCGGGCAGCCGGATCACGGAGTGGGCGAGAAGCTGGGCGTCGCCGATCCGCCGTAGGGTGCAGTGTTCCTGTGCTGGTTGGCGAACATGTCGACCGGCGGTACGACACGCGGGTTGGGGTCGGCTCCGCCTACCACGAACAGTGTGCCGATCGCCACGGCCGCCGAGGCGACTCCCACCGCGACGTAACCCGCTCTCCGGGTGCGGCGAGGTCCTTGGGCCCGGCCCCTGGGGCGGTTGTCGGGGGGAGCGACGCTGTACATGCTCGGAATGGGTGCTCCGCCGAAGGTGCGCGAGGCCGGAAAGGGGCGCTCACGCGGGGGCAACGGGCCGCCGGGCTCCGCCATCCGCAGCAGGGACATCGTCAGGTCGGCCGGCATCGCGGGCCCGTCGAGGGACCGCAACCGGCTCTTCAGCGCTCGCACGGCGTCGACCTCGGCCCGGCAGTCGGCGCAGAAGGCCAGATGCGACAGGGCCCGGTCACGCTCGTGGTGGTTCAGCTCACCGTCTACCAGTGCGGAAACACGCTCTCCTAGATGACTCATGCGCACTCCTTGCCAAGTGGCTCGTCGTGACATTCGTCATGACTGTGATTTCTCATGCGAATTCCTCCCCGTGAGTAACGCTCGGGGGGAATGGATCGTTCCGCGGCGCGCGATGCTCGAGCGCCTCACGCAACTGCGCCCGCCCACGGTGGATCCGGCTCCGAACCGTGCCGAGCTTCACACCCAGCGTCGCCGCGATCTCCTCGTAGGACAGCCCCTCGATGTCACACAGAACGACGGCCGCGCGGAACTCGGGCGCGAGGGCGTCGAGTGCCGCCTGGATGTCGGGCTCCAGATGGGTGTCGTCGTACACCTGTGCGGGAGAAGGCTCGCGCCCGCGCAGCCGCTCGGCGGCGTCGTCGGCGAGCCCCTCGAACCTGATGCGCTGCTTGCGCCGCGCCATGTCGAGGAACAGGTTGGTGGTGATGCGGTGCAGCCAGCCCTCGAAAGTGCCTGGCGTGTAGTTCGACAACGACCTGAAGACCCGGACGAAGACCTCCTGTGTGAGATCTTCCGCATCGTGCACGTTGCCGGTCAGCCGATAGGCCAGCCGATACACTCGCGCCGAGTGCGCCCGGACCACCTCCTCCCAGGTAGGAGGCGTCCAATCAGACACGGGAGCTTCTGCCTGGTGGTCAGGCTCGTCCACCAGCACTCCTCTCTCCGGGACCACCGCTATCGCCATAGTGCCTGGTTTCGTCCCTTCGTGCGCACTGACTACCTTCAGGACCGGCAAAGGCCGCTTAAACCGTGCAACGCACCGGGGACGACATGAGTTCCCGATCGGGCCTGCCTCCCTTAGGCTGCGACCCAGCGCCTATATGACTGTGTACGGAGAAAGCGGGAGGAGAGGCCGATGGCAGAGACGCCGACAAGTCCGTTGGAGGCCACTCTGGCCTATGCCGATGAGTTCCACAGGGAGGACGACATCCTGCTGGCCGCGCGCATGCGCGGCACCGAGGTGGGAGCGCCCCCGATCCTGCCCGGCGGCGGCGCCGCTCTGTGCTTCCTCGCCACCGCCATCAACGCCCGTGCCGTCGTGGAGATCGGCACCGGCTGCGGGGTGTCAGGCCTGTGGCTGCTCCGCGGCATGCGCCAGGACGGCACGCTCACCAGCGTGGACGTGGAACCGGAGCACCAGCGACTGGCCAGGCAGAGCTTCGCCCAGGCCGGATTCTCCGGGGGCCGGACCCGTCTGATCACCGGCCGCGCCCTCGACGTGCTCCCCCGGCTGTCCGACGGCGGCTACGACCTGGTCTTCTGCGACGGCGCCATGCACGAGTACGCCGACTACCTGGCCGAGTCCGTCCGGCTGCTCCGGGTCGGCGGCATCGTCGTCTTCGACAACGCCCTCTGGGGCAACCGGGTGGCCGACCCCGTGCAGCGGGACCCCGACACGGTCTCCATCAGGGAGCTCGGCAAGCTCGTCCGCTCCGACGAGCGGCTCCGCCCGCTGATGATGCCTCTCGGAGACGGCATCCTGGCGGCCGTCAAGCTCTCCGACTGACGGCGGCCACCCGACCGGGGGCGGGACGGTGACACCGTCGGTGACACCGGAACCCCCCCCCCCCCAAGAACCCGCACAGATGGCCCCCCCCCCAAAGAACAGCAGACGCCCCACCGGAAAACGGAGGAACAAAAAGAAAA
>NZ_JBEXGU010000252.1:0-9409 GCF_040607515.1 Streptosporangium sp. NPDC005286
GACGGTTCGAAGGTCGGTGTGTTCCTCTACTGCCAGGAGCACGCCCGCGAATGGGTGACCCCGCTGACCTGTGTGGAGACCGCCGAGCGGCTGCTGCGCAACTACGCCCGTGACGGGGAGACCAAGAAGCTGGTCGACAACCTCGACATCTTCATCATGCCCACGGTCAACCCCGACGGCGGGCACTACAGCGTGTACGACTACAACATGCAGCGCAAGACCATGACCAACCACTGCCCGGTCAACGCGGCCGACCCCGCGAACCGCAACGCCTGGGGTGTGGACCTGAACCGCAACTTCTCGGTCGGTTCGTTGTTCGACGGCTACAGCGGTGCCTCGGCGACCTGCACCAGCGGCACCTACGCGGGCCCGGCCGAGCTGTCGGAGCCGGAGGCGCGCAACGAGGTCTGGATCACCGAGCAGTACCCGAACATCAAGTTCGCGATGAACACGCACTCCTACGGCGGCTACTTCATGTGGGCTCCGGGCGCGTACAAGACCGCCGGGCGCGAGACGCTGCCGCGGCCCGACTTCGGTACGGAGAACTTCTTCTGGAGCGCCTCCAGCCACATCCTCTCCAGCGTCCAGTCCTGGCGCGGCAACGGTATCTGGCCGGGCCGCACCGGTCCGATACCGGACGTGCTGTACTCCGCGGCCGGTAACAGCGCCGACGAGCACTGGTACAACCGGGGCATCATCGGCTGGAGCTTCGAGGTCGGCGCGGACGTCTACAACCCGGAGACCAAGCGCTTCGAGGCGGTCGGCTTCCAGCCGCCGTTCGCCGAGGGCCACGAGGAGGCGATGGAGTTCTCGTCCGGCCAGATCGGCATCCTGGAGGTGGCCCGTGAGTACGCCGATGACAAGAAGAAACCCGCCTCCAAGGTGAAGGTGACCGACCGGACCGAAACGTCGACCACGTTCACCTTCGAGGTCGACGAGCCCGCCAACGTCTACTACACCCTGGACGGCAGCCGGCCGACGCTGAACTCCACCAAGCTTCTCGCCGCGGGAATGCGCGAGGGCTCCCAGCAGATCACGCTCGACAAGACCTCCGAGGTCCACTGGTTCGCCGTGGACATCGCGGGCAACGTGGAGAGCAACTACAAGCCCGACGGCAATGGCAACAACTACCGCAAGGAGAAGGTGGAGGTCCGCAAGCTCCGCTGACCTCTTGAGATGTTCGTGCGGCCGCCGGTCCACCGACCGGCGGCCGTCCCGATGAGGGGCGACGCCGGCGATCTCCGCGCGCCGCGGGCGGGCGCCTAATGGCCGGTTCTGAAGGCGGCCATCGGGATGTGCAGCCAGGTCGGACGGTTGCGGGCCTCGTAGACGACCTCGTAGGCGGCCTTGTCGAGTTCCAGGGCGCGGAGCAGGACGGCGTCCTCGGCGCGCAGGTGGCCGCCTCCGGCGGAGTAGCCGGCCAGGAAGGAGGAGCGGTTGAGCTCGGCCCACTCGACCGCGCGGGGGCGCAGCTCGTCGGCGTCGACGTGGTCGGCCAGCAGGTGGCGGGCCGCGTAGTCGAAGGAGCGGAGCATCCCGGCCACGTCGCGCAGCGGTGAGGCCAGGGCCCGGCGCTCGGCGATGGGCTGTCCAGGCTCGCCCTCGAAGTCGAGGATGATCCAGTCTGTGGGGGTCCGCATCACCTGGCCGAGGTGGTAGTCGCCGTGGACGCGCTGGACCGGTATCTCCCTGGCCACCTCGGAGACCCGCTGGTACGCCTCCTCGGCGACATGGGCGTGCTCGCGGAGCTCGGGCACCTCGGCGACCGCGACGGCCAGGCGGCGGCCGAACTCCTCGACCATCCGCTTGACCTCCTGCGACTCGATCACGTCGACGGGGAAGGCGGCGGCCAGCTCGTGGTGGACCTGGGCGGTGGCCACGCCGAGGCGGAAGGACTCGGCGCTGAAGTCGCCGCCCGCCTCCGAGGCCGAGGACTCCAGGGCGCCGTAGAGGTCGCGGACGCTGGCCAGCGCCAGCGCCCAGCCGTCGTTGGAGTTCGACAGGAACTCCTGGGTCATCGCCAGCGTGGTGGGCTCGCCGTCGAGGTCGGTCTCGATCCAGCCGTACGGCCGCGCGATGTGGGTGCCGTCACGGAGGGCCAGGGCGGTGACGATCTCCAGTTCCGGGTTGACCCCGGGGGTCAGGCGGCGGAACAGCTTGCAGATGTAGGTGTCGCCGTACACCAGGGAGGTGTTGGACTGCTCGGCGTTGAGCACCAGGCTCCGCAGGGAGGTGTTGATCTCCACCCCGTCGAGGTGCCGGAAGCGGAGCGGGCCCAGATCGCGGTTCTCCGCCATGCCTGTCAGCAGGACGCAGGTGAGGTCGGCGTCATAGGCGGCGTCGTAGTAGTCCTCGCCGATGTGGGCGGGCTTGAAGCGGTACTCATCGGGCGCGTCGGTGCCGAGCAGCAGCTGGTACCGGTCGCGTGCCCCGGCCTGGTGCACCGAGATGACCAGGTGGCGCAGGCGTGGTCCGAGTTGCACGTCCGAGTCGACGACGAGATTGTCGATCGGACGCCCCTTACCGGCGAACCATCGTTGATGGGTGATCCAACCGGTAAGGAGCTCCGTCAACACGGCTTTACGCCTCCTGGGATACGGGCGGCAGGGTGAACCAGTAGAACCCATGCCCAGGGAGCGTCAAAAGATACGGAAGTTCGCCAATCGGCGGGAAAGGAACCCCGCCCATCGTCTCCACCGGAATCGATCCCTCGAAGCGGCGTAGGTCCAGCTCCACCGGTTGAGGGAATCTGGAGAGGTTGTTGACGCACAGGATCCGGTCGTCGCCGAGCTCCCGTACGTAGGCCAGGACGCTCGGATTGGAGGAGTTCAGCTCGGTGAACGCGCCGAGGCCGAAGACCGAGTGGCGTTTGCGGATGTCGATCATCCGCTTGGTCCAGTGCAGCAGCGAGCCCGCGCTCCGCTGCTGGGCCTCGACGTTGAGCGCCTGGTAGCCGTAGATCGGGTCCATGATGACCGGGAGATACAGCCGGCCGGGGTCGCAGTCGGAGAATCCCGCGTTGCGGTCGGGGCTCCACTGCATCGGGGTACGGACCCCGTCGCGGTCGCCCAGCCAGATGTTGTCCCCCATGCCGATCTCGTCGCCGTAGTACAGCACGGGAGAACCGGGCAGGGAGAGCAGCAACGCCGTGAACAGCTCGATCTGGTTGCGGTCGTTCTCCAGCAGCGGCGCCAGCCGCCGCCGGATGCCGACGTTGGCGCGCATCCGGGGATCCTTGGCGTACTCCGAGTACATGTAGTCGCGCTCGTCGTCCGTCACCATCTCAAGCGTGAGCTCGTCGTGGTTGCGGAGGAAGATGCCCCACTGGCAGTTCTCCGGGATCTTCGGCGTCTGGGCCATGATCTCCGAGATCGGGTAACGCGACTCCCTCCTGACCGCCATGAAGATGCGCGGCATCAGCGGAAAGTGGAACGCCATGTGGCACTCGTCGCCACCGGTGGCGGGGTCGCCGAAGTACTCGACCACGTCGGCGGGCCACTGGTTGGCCTCGGCCAGCAGCACCCGGTCGGGGTAGAGCCGGTCGACCTCCGCCCTGACCCGCTTCAGGTACTCATGGGTCCTGGGCAGGTTCTCGCAGTTGGTGCCGTCCTGCTCGAACAGGTACGGGATGGCGTCCATCCGGAACCCGTCGATGCCGAGGTCCAGCCAGAAGCGGAGCACCTCCAGCATCGCGTCCTGCACGTCGGGGTTCTCGTAGTTGAGGTCCGGCTGGTGCGAGAAGAAGCGGTGCCAGTAGTACTGTCCCCGGACCGGGTCGTGCGACCAGTTGGACGTCTCGGTGTCTACGAAGATGATCCGGGCGTCCTTGTAGAGCTCGTCGTGGTCGTTCCAGACGTAGAAGTCGCCGAAAGGACCCTCGGGGTCGTGCCGGGAGGCCTGGAACCACGGGTGCTGGTCGCTGGTGTGGTTCATCACCAGGTCGGCGATGACCCGCATGCCGCGCTTGTGCGCCTCGTCGACCAGCTTCACGAAATCTCCGAGGTCCCCGAAGTCGGGAAGGATCTTCATGAAGTCGGCGATGTCGTACCCGCCGTCGCGCAGCGGCGACTCGTACAGCGGCAGCAGCCAGAGGCAGTCGACGCCGAGCCACTGGAGGTAGTCCAGTTTCTGGATGAGACCGCGGATGTCTCCGGTGCCGTCGCCGTTGGAGTCGGCGAAACCCCGGATGAGAACCTCGTAGAAGACGGCGCGCTTGAACCAGTAGGGATCGCGCGGCTCTTCCTCGTCGAAGGTGTTCGGAATTGGCTCAGGTAGCTGACTCACCAGTGGACTCCCCGCTGTTCTGCCGGTATACGCGTACCCGGCCGGCTCACCGCTGGTTCGCCGCCGCTGCACGCAGAGTGAAGACGTGCGCTGGGTGGATGTGGGGATCGAGGCGCACGTAGTTGTCCTGCCGCCACCGATACGACTCGCCCGACAGTTCGTCGTCCACGACGAACTCGGCTTGCCAGTCGAGACCGAGGGCGGGCATGTCCAGCGACACCGTCGCCTCGTGGGTGTTGTGCGGATCCAGATTCACGACCACGAGGACCACGTCGCCCAGGCCGTGCCGTCGTGTGGCCGTGTCGTAGGCGCCGGGCAGCCGCTTGGAGAAGCAGACCATGTCCGGATGGTTAACGCTGTGAAACCGTAGATTACGCAGTTCCTGGAGCGCCGGGTGCGCTCTTCGGAACAAATTGAGTTGCGTGATGAACGGGGCAAGGCTACGTCCTTCCCGCTCAGCCCCTACCCAATCACGGGGTTTGTATTGATATTTCTCACTATCTAGATATTCCTCACTGCCTGGTCTAACCGGTACATTCTCCGCAAGTTCATAACCTGCATAGACGCCCCAGGTCGGCATCGCCGTCGCCGCAAGTACTGCTCTGATGAGGAATGCCGGGACTCCCCCATGTTGAAGGTACTCGTGGAGAATGTCCGGAGTGTTAACGAACACGTTCGGCCGCATGTACGACGACGTCTCGTGGGAGAGCTCGCTCAGGTACTCCTCGACGTCCGAGCGCGAGTTCTTCCAGGTGAAGTACGTGTACGACTGATGGAAACCGACCTTGGCCAGCGTCCGCATCATCGCCGGCCGGGTGAACGCCTCGGCCAGGAACAGCACGTCCGGGTCCGTGGCGTTGATGTCGGCCAGCAGCCTCTCCCAGAAGGCCACCGGCTTGGTGTGCGGGTTGTCCACCCGGAAGATCCGCACGCCGTGATCCATCCAGAGCCGCACCACCCGCCTGATCTCCTCGTAGATCCCCTGGGGATCCTTGTCGAAGTTCAGCGGGTAGATGTCCTGGTACTTCTTCGGCGGGTTCTCCGCGTAGGCGATCGAGCCGTCGGCGCGGATGTTGAACCACTCCGGATGCTCGGTGACCCACGGGTGGTCGGGGGCGCACTGCAGGGCCAGGTCGATGGCGACCTCCATGCCCAGCTCGCGGGTCTTCGCCACGAAGGCGTCGAAGTCCTCGAAGGTGCCCAGGTCGGGGTGGATGGCGTCGTGACCGCCCTCCTGCGAGCCGATCGCCCAGGGCGAGCCGGGGTCGTACGGCTCGGGGGTCAGGGTGTTGTTGCGCCCCTTGCGGAAGCTCTGCCCGATCGGGTGGATCGGCGGCAGGTAGACGACGTCGAAGCCCATCTTCGCGACGGCCGGCAGCCGCTTCGCGGCAGTCTGGAAATTTCCGGATTTGGGGGCTGCGTCCCGCTCGATGATCGCGCCCTCGGAGCGTGGGAAGAACTCGTACCACGACCCGAACAGCGCCCTGCGGCGGTGGACCACCACCGAGCGCGGCGACGACCTCGTGATCAGCGCGCGCAGGGGGTGCGCGTGCAGCAGTGCGGCCGTCTCCGGAAGCTGGGCGACGGTGAACCGGGCACGCGGGTCGATCCGGGTGTCACGGAGCCTGGCGGCCACCGCCTGGAGCGCGGCGCGGTGCCCGCACGCGTGTGCCTGCGTGACCTTGCCCCGTCTCGCGGTCCTCGCCGCGGGGGTCCTGCCGCTCACCGGCCTGCCGGTCGCGACACTGCCGGTCGCCGGCCCGCAGTCGGCGGCCCGTACGGCTCTCGCCGCACGGTCGAAGAGCCGGGCGCCCTCCTCGCACATCAGGTCGGCGTCCAGGTCGCGCGGGATCTTGATGCCCGCGTCGTGCAGCCAGGTGGCCAGGGGGTCACCCCAGGCCTCCACCCGGAAGCGCCACTCGCCCTCGGTGGGCAGCGTCACCTCCACGCCCCAGCGGTCGGTGCCGGGCCCGAGCTCGCCCATGGGCAGCAGCGGCCCGCGCAGGCCGTCGGGGCCGGTGAACACGACCCCTGCGGCGACCGCGTCGTGTCCCTCGCGGAACACGGTCGCGGAGATCTCGAAGGTCTCACCCGCGGCGGCCTTCGCGGGGTAACGCCCGCATTCGACCGTGGGGTAGATGTCCAGGATTGGGATTCGTCCGATCATCGCGTCTCAAGGTAGCGGCGGCACGCCCGGTACCGCCGGGGAAGTCAGCAAGGAAGGATCTTCGATTTTCAAGCGTCCCCGGCGGCCGTTTTCGGGGCAGGGCGGAACCCTGCCCTGCCGGGACGGCCGGGTCCGAGAGCAGTGCATTCTGGCTCGTAGGTCCGTGCCCTAATAGTCCATCTTCATGCGTGCCGGTGGATAGAGTGCGGGACCTCTTACTCTTCGGCGAGTTGTCCTAACAGTCGATCACCTGCCTTTGATGTGTTTGGGGGTGATTGATAGCGGTGAGAGGGAGACGGGTGAGTGTTTGAGTCGCCCTCGTGGCGCTGAGTAACTAGGGTCTGGCACCGTGAGAGCTATTCGCAGGTTTACCGTCCGCACCGTCCTGCCCCCCGAGCTGGCCTCCCTCGGGGAGCTCGTGCTGAATTTGCGCTGGTCGTGGCACCCGGAGACATTGGATCTGTTCGGCGAGGTCGATCCGGCGATCTGGGGGCGTGTCGGGTACGACCCCGTCGCCCTGCTGGGTGCGGTGGAGGCCGAAAGGCTCCGCGAGCTCGCCGCCGACCGCCGCTTCCTGCGGCGGCTGGCCGACGCGGCCGACGATCTCCGCGAATACATGACCGCTCCCCGCTGGTACCAGACCATCTCCGACGCTCCCCGGAGCATCGCCTACTTCTCGCCCGAGTACGGCATCGCCGCCGCCCTGCCGCAATACTCCGGCGGCCTCGGCATTCTCGCCGGCGACCACCTCAAGGCGGCCAGCGACCTCGGCGTGCCCATCCTGGCCGTCGGCCTGCTCTACCGGCACGGCTACTTCACCCAGTCCCTCTCGCCCGAGGGCTGGCAGCTTGAGCACTATCCCTCCCTCGATCCGGGCGGCCTGCCGCTGACCCTGCTGAAGGAGCAGGACGGCACCCCGGTACGGATCAAGCTCAGCCTTCCCGAGCAGCGCACGCTGCACGCCCAGGTCTGGGTGCTCCAGGTCGGCAGGGTGCCGCTGCTGCTGCTCGACTCCGACGTGGCCGAGAACGACACCGCGGCCCGCGACGTCACCGACCGCCTGTACGGCGGCGGCACCGACCACCGCCTGCTCCAGGAACTGCTGCTCGGCGTCGGCGGCGTCCGCGCCATCCGGGCCTACTGCCGGGTCACCGGGCACGCCGAGCCCGAGGTGTTCCACACCAACGAGGGGCACGCCGGCTTCCTCGGCCTGGAGCGCATCCGCGAACTCACCGAGGCCAGGCTCTCCTTCGACGAGGCGCTGGAGGCGGTGCGGGCCGGCACCGTCTTCACCACGCACACCCCGGTGCCCGCCGGGATCGACCGTTTCCCCGCGGAGATGATCGCCCGCCAGTTCGGCGGCGACAACGCGTGGCCCACGGTCCCGACCGACCGCATCCTCACGCTCGGCGCCGAGGACGAGCCGGGCAAGTTCAACATGGCCGCGATGGGCATGCGGCTGGCCCAGCGCGTCAACGGCGTCTCCGAGCTGCACGGCGCGGTGAGCCGGGAGATGTTCCAGTGGCTCTGGCCCGGCTTCGACGCCGACGAGGTCCCGATCGGGTTCATCACCAACGGCGTGCACGCGCCCACCTGGGTGGGCCGCGAGATCATGGAGCTGGCCGGCCAGGAGCTGCCCACGCTGGTCGAGCGGGCCCAGGGCTGGGAGAGCATCACCAAGATCTCCGACGGCGACGTCTGGGGCATCCGGGGGAGGCTGCGCGAGAAGCTGGTCAGGGCGGCTCGCGCCCGGCTCCGCCAGTCGTGGCTCAACCGGGGCGCCTCCCCGCCCGAGCTCGGCTGGATCGACGAAGCCCTCGACCCCGAGGTGCTGACCATCGGCTTCGCCCGCCGGGTGCCCTCGTACAAGCGGCTCACCCTGATGCTGTCCGACCCCGAAAGGCTCCGGGCGCTGCTGCTCGACCCGGTCAAGCCGGTCCAGATCGTGATCGCGGGCAAGGCGCACCCGGCCGACGAGGGCGGTAAGAAGCTCATCCAGCAGATCGTGAAGTTCGCCGACGCAGAGGACGTGCGGCACCGCATCGTCTTCCTGCCCGACTACGACATGGCCTTGGGCCAGCTGCTCGTCCAGGGCTGCGACGTGTGGATGAACAACCCGCTCCGCCCGCTGGAGGCGTGCGGCACGTCCGGCATGAAGGCGGCGCTCAACGGCGGGCTCAACCTGTCCATCCGCGACGGCTGGTGGGACGAGTGGTACGACGGCACCAACGGCTGGGCCATCCCCACCGCCGACGGCGTCGCCGACCCCGACCGCCGCGACGAGCTGGAGGCCACCGCCCTCTACGACCTGATCGAGCACGAGGTGGCCGACCGGTTCTACGACCGCGCGGACGGCCTGCCCCGGCGCTGGCTGGAAATGGTCAGGCACACCCTGACCTCGCTCGGCCCCAAGGTGCTCGCCGGGCGGATGCTCCGCGACTACGTGGTCGGTCTCTACGCTCCCGCGGCCTCCTCCGCGCGCGCCCTGTCCGGCGACGGGTACGAGCAGGCCAGGAGCTTCGCGGCGTGGAAGCTCAGGGTCGGCAGGGCCTGGCCGGGCGTGCGGGTCGAGCACGTGGAGGCCTCGGGTCTCGGCGACACCCCCGAGCTCGGATCGTCCCTGGGGCTGAAGGCCACCATCGTCCTCGGCGAGCTGGAGCCCGGTGACATCCGGGTTCAGGCGGCCTACGGGCGGGTCGGGGACCACGACGACCTGGCCGCCCCCGCCTACGCCGACCTGACGGTCGAGAACGTGGGTGACGACGGCAGGGCCGTCTTCGGCGGGACCATCCCGCTGGAGCGCACCGGCCCCTTCGGCTACACGGTCCGGGTCGTTCCCGACCACTCCCTGGTGGCATCGCCCGCGGAACTCGGCCTGGTCACGGTGCCGGAGGAGCCGGTGGGCATGACCAACGGCACCCTCCGTTGAGCGCGCGTCCACCCGGCGCGCGCGCCGGG
>NZ_JBEXGU010000253.1:0-9357 GCF_040607515.1 Streptosporangium sp. NPDC005286
TGCTCTACGACGAAGCCACCGCCTGGCCCACCCCTAAGGAAAAGATTGAATCAGCCGCCGCTTGACACCTCACCCACGTGAGGTGTCTACATCCCCACCTGGGAAGGCTTTCTCTACTTGGCAACTGTCATCGACTGCCACAGCAAGGCGGTCCTCGGCTGGGCGATGGCCGACCACTACCGCACCGAACTCATCAAGGACGCGATCCGGATGGCGGCCGGCACCGGCCTGCTCCAGCCGGGCGCCGTCTTCCACTCCGACCGCGGCTCGAACTACACCTCAGATGAGTTCGGCCGCTTCCTGGCCAACCAGCGCATCCGCCGCTCGGTCGGACGCACCGGGGTCTGCTACGACAACGCGATGGCCGAGTCGTTCTTCAGCGCGATCAAGAACGAATGGCTCCACCGCTTTGTCTTCGCCACCCGAGCCAAGGCGAAACGGCAGGTCATCCGCTACATCGAAGGGTTCTACAACCGGCAGCGTCTGCACTCGGCGCTCGGCTACCGGCCGCCGCTGGAAGTGCTCAACGAGTCCCTTTCGTCCCAAGCAGCCGCATAGGCTACACACCCATAAGGCGGCTGTCCGGAATCACCGTGGCCCCTCAGCCCTACTGAGGGCCCTCGAAGCGAAGGCTTGCCGACACGTTAGCCATGGCCGCGTTTGGATCAACCTCCAACATGGTCACGACCTGGGCCAACGGAGAGTTTCCGCCGACTGGATACACAGGGCGAGCCTGATCGTAGGTGGGAAGCTCCTTCGGCAAGATCAAGACCTGGTGGGCAAGGAACGCTTCCCTGATCTCATTCATGAGAGGTTCGCTGTTCCTCTGACGGTGGCGCTCCGGGTGGTCGGCAAGGAATGCTTTGAACAGGGCGCCTAAGCTTCGCTTTTAACCTGATGACGAGTGTCAGGCCGCCTGGTTGGTCGTTTTGATGGCCGGACGGCGGGGAGCAGGGCCACGGGTAGTGCCGCGCGGGCGGCCCTGGGAGTGCCCATAGGGTTGTGGTGCACTGGCGGGAGTGCCGACCTTCGCGCGAAAGGCAGCGGTCGGAACGGATGCGCACGAGCAGCTGCGCCGGTGCGGCCGGCAGGGCGAGGGCACGCACCTCCGGGCACTTGGTCGTACTCGGAGCATCGCGCGGTGGTCGTCCCGCGTCGAGAACCATCCGCTACCGGGTTAAAAGCGAAGAACTCTTAACACAATGATCCTGGCGATGGCGCGCTCGCTCGGCGGCGGCGCTCGTCCGTAGCGCTTCGCGTAGTAGCTACCTGAGGGTATACCGCAGCGCGAGGTCAATCATTTCCGTCGCGGAGTCGTCGAGTGCTCTGTCTTCCAGGGCGAAACGGAACGGTTCGACAAGACCCTGTTTGCGATGATACTCGTTTCGGCCGGCGAGCCTACGGGACTCATTGTCGACGCCCTTGATCAGGCCGAAGCGGCGTAGTGCGACGTGTGCTTCGTACATGTCGCGTGTGAGCCCGACGACATTTGTCCAAGACTGATAGTCGGCAGCCCATGCATCGTCTTCTGCATGAGTGAGTACAACCTTGAGCAGTCGCATGGGATGCGCGTGGTCCACGACGGCCCGCGGGAGGCGCCGCCGCTGTTGCTCATACACGGATCGGGGTTCTCGGGCGCTTCCTGGAGCCCGGTGGTCCCGGCACTCGCCGGCCACCATCACGTCATCCGGGTCGACCTCCCGGGCTGCGGCCAGTCCCCGCCCGCGCTGTCATACGACGTGCCCGTGCAGGCGGGCCGGGTGGCGGCGGTGCTCGACGACCTCGGCCTTCGTCGCGTCACCACGGTCGGGCACTCCAGCGGCGGTTACATCGCCACCGCGCTTGCCGAACAGCGCCCCGACCTGGTGAGGTCGCTCGCGCTGATCAGCGCCGGCCCGAGTCCCGATGCGCTCCTTCCGCAGCCGTTGCTTCTTCGGGTCCTGTTGGCCCCGCCTCTCGGCCCGCTCCTGTGGTCGAGGCGTTCGGACGCGATGATCCGCAGGGGGATAAGCGCGACGTGCGCTCGCCCCGTGGATATCCCAGACGACTTGGTCGCCGATGTACGGGGCACCACGTACCGCACGTTCAGGACGGTGCTGCGCCGCAACACCGCGTACATCGCCCAGCGGAGCGTGTCCGAACGTCTCGCCGCCCTCGAAGTCCCAATGCTGGTGATCTTCGGTACTGCCGACCGCCGCTGGGAGCCGTCGTCGGCGCACCAGTACGACGCGGTGCCGAACGCGCGGGTCGAGCTGCTGCCCGGCGTCGGGCACATACCCATGTTCGAAGCGCCCGAGACGACCAGCGAACTGCTGCTGGGCTTCACGGCAACGGCCGCTGACAGTCCGCCGGTGACCCCTAAGGCCTAGAATGGTCACGTGCTGTCGACCGGGACGCCACCCGACTGGGCGTGGGTGGACATCGCAGTCCCGCGCCGGTCAGGTCGGCTGCCGGGGATCAGCATGGCCGGGTTCCGCCAACGTGCCCTCGCACTCGTGGACATCGCCATGGTCGCGCACCCATCCGTCACCCTGATCATCGACCTGAGCGAGGGAGAAGGCCTCGTCTACGACACCCATGGCCGGCACGAACGCGGCAGTGTCGTCATCGGGCTCCTCCCCGGCGATCTTCGAGCAACTGGCCGGGGGGTCGGTGAGTGCCTCCAGATCCGGCTGGAGCCGGCCGCGGCAGCTGCGGTGTTCGGCGCAGCGACCGAGCTCAGCGGGACGGTGGTATCCCTCGAAGATGTCTGGGGCCGCGACGCCGGGAGAGCCGAGGACAGGCTGCGCGCCGCCGCGTCGTGGGACGAACGGTTCACGATCGCGGTGGAAATCCTCGGCCGACGGCTGGGCGCCCGCCCACCCGTCGATCCGGAAGTCGTCTACACCTGGCGGCGGACGCTCACCAGCCGGGGGCGGGTGCGGGTCGACGGCCTGGCGGACGAGGTCGGCTGGAGCCGCAAGCGCCTGTGGTCCCGCTTCCGGTCCCAGCTGGGCATCACACCCAAACGCGCCGCCCGACTGGTGCGGTTCGACCACGCCGCCCACCTTCTCGCGGCGGGTCACGCCGCCGCCGGCGTTGCCGCCGAGAGCGGCTACGTCGACCAGCCCCACCTCCACCGCGAGGTCAAGGCGTTCGCCGGGCTTACGCCCACGGCCGTAGCCGTCGCGCCGTGGCTCGCGATTGACGACGTTGCGTGGCCGGTCAGGGCAGTTCGTCCGCGGAATGATTTCGACCGTGGAGGGCCGGCTTGAACGTCACGGGATCAGTCCGGCATCTCGCGCCATGGTAACGACCGGGGGCCTGTTCCCGCAGGTCACGATGCTCGACTAAGAAGTCCTGGCAAAATGCGGGCAGCGGGTGAGGCGTCGCCAGCAGATGATTGCCAGCGCGAGGGTCAGGAAGGCCTCGTGGATGTCATCGCGGATCTCCCAGCGGATGCGGAGCCGGCGAAACCAGTGCAGCAGCGCGATCGTCTGCTCGACCACCCAGCGGTGGACGCCCAGGCCGGATCGCCAACATGGAGTGGTGATAGAGGCTAGTCACTCTGCTGTGAGCGAGTGGGTCGATGAGCTCACCGAGCAGATTGCGCAGCAACGACAGCAGATCACGAAACTCAGTGTTGCGAGCGGTGCGAGACGGCGCAATCGGCAGCCTGATCCGCTCGCCTCGGACGCGACGAGGGAGACGGGCCGACTGATGAGACGTTCCCGTGGCGGCCTGGGCTTCCAGCCGGTGCCACTATCCGATGGGGAACGGTGCCTGCCAGGCAGCGATTGCTCTCGCGGCAGTGACGGTGTCCCGCTCGTCTTGCTTCAGTCTGGCTGCGGATCACCATCAGCTTGTTCAGGAGACGACCGCATCGCGGTGCGCGTGGATGGCTCGGGTCAGGATTCGGCGGACATAGTCGGTATCGGCGGGGGCGTTGTCGATGAGGATGGCGGTGCACAGACCATCGGAGGCGGCGACGAGTGCGGCGATGGCCTCGGGGTCGTCGGTGAGGGTGGCTGCGAGCTCGGCGATGTTCTCCCGCCAACGACGGGCGCCAGTGCCGGGCGGCGAGCTGCCAGGGTGGACAGCTCGCGCTCGGCCAGGGCACGTTCACGGCCGGGACCGGCGGATTCGGCGATCAGCTCGGCCAGGCCACGAAGCTTGTCCCCGGGGCCGTCAATGATCTGGCGGATGCGCGTGGTGTAGGTGCCGGCGACGCTGGACAGGGCCGCGACGAGCAGGTCGTCGAGGGTGGCGAAGTAGTAGGTGCTCAGGCTGGTGGTGATGCCGGCCTGTTTGGCGACGGTGCGGTGGGTGACGCCCGCGGCACCGTCCCGCGTGACGATGGCGAGGGTGGCGTCGATGATCTCGGCGCGGCGCTTATTGCCCCGGGCCTTGCGCCCATCGATGTGCTCGCTCTCGCCGTTCATGCTCCCCTCCTGTGTGTTCCAGGGTAGTCGAGCACATCACCGCTGCTCCGTTCCGTCGTGCTGATTCTCCCCAAGCGGACGCACGTGCCGTAATGCCGTCAGGCAGAGCACGGCCGCTGCGACGATCGCGACACCGGCCACGGCGGAGGCGATGTTCACCCCGCTGGTGAACATCCGCTGCGCTTCCTGCACCACCTGGGCCGGCACTTGATCGGCGACCGACAGCGCCCCGGAGAGGCTGTCAGTGAGACGCCCCTCGATCTCGGGCGAGACGTCCGCAGAAGTGGCCATGCGGGCGGTGTAGAGGGCGGTGGTGAGGCTGCCGAGGACGGCCACGCCGACGGCGATGCCGAGTTCCTGGACGGTCTCGGACATCGCGGCGGCCGATCCGGACTTCGAGGCCGGTGCGGCGCCGACGACCATATCGGTGCCGAGGGCGGCGATCGCGCCGAGGCCGAGGTAGACGAACGCGAACCCGGCCACCACCATCACCGCATCCCCGGCGCCCGCGATGGCCAGCAGCGCGTTGTCCCCGGGATAGGCGCAGATGAGGGCCTTCACCGGCGAGCCGGGGACGAGTGACTCCTCCACGCCGTCGATGTCGGCGGCGGCGGGTACCCAGCCACCGATGTCGTTGCCGCCCCAGCGTTGCGGGCAGGTGGCCGGTACGGGCGATGACTCGCTGATCGCTCCCGAGAACACCACGGCCGCCACGCACGCCCCGGCCGCCGCGAGGCCGAGACCGATCGAAGTGGAAAGCTTCACAGTTCATAGACGTCGATTCCCGGTCGATCGGTTCGCTTCGCTGGTCCCTGTCCGGGCGCGGGGTGAATGGGATGAGGCGTGAGGCTGCCTGTAAAGGATCAACCGAAGTAGAACAGTCAGGGGAACTCTGCAACCCCCGAGCAGGTGTGCTGCGCGGGGATCATCGCGACTCACTGCTTCTCGTCTCTGAGGTGACACATTGAAAGAGGTGGCTCTGCAGCAGTACGCCCGGCTGCCGCGTGAGTACCGCGGTCTCGAAGTGTTGGCCAGCACGGTCGATGCGTACGGCCGGACACTGTGGCTGCTGTCCGACAACTCGGACGCGCTACCGGGCCCTCCACTCCCGAAGCCGTCCCCAGCCCCAAAGTAGTTTTGATCGACTCGGGTAGGTCCTCCGCTCCCGAACATGTCCCCAGCCGCCAGGTAGGTCTTGATCGTGGTCGGGGATGTGGATCGCCGCGGAGCGCTTCATGGAGCTTGTGTCAGTCGAGGAGTTCTAGAGCGGCGGGGATGAGTCCGGCGTTGATCGCCGCTTCCAGATCGTTGCGGGCATCGGGCAGCGCGCTCGCGTGCTCCTCGTCGGTCAGCTCGTCCCAGGTCTGGAGGTGGGTGCACTCGTGGGCGAGCTGCTGGCGGGCCTTGGCCAGGGCCGGCACGCGCGGGCCGTCGAGCGGGATCTTGGGCAGCGGCATGGCGTTGTCCTCAGGAGGTGGGGGTCTGGTCGGCGGGATTGACCTCGGTGGCGGCCGTGAGGGTCTTGTGGACGACGCCGATGGAGACCTTCACTCCGGCGGCGATGGTGCGGATGGACTCCCCGCGCCGGCGGCGGTCGAGGATGGCGGCGCGCTTGTCGTCGTCGACGACGGGGCGGCGGCCGCCGACCTTGCCTTGCTTGCGGGCGGCCTCCAGGCCGTTCTTGGTCTTGCGGACGATGTCGCGGCGGCGGTCTTCGGCCAGGGCCAGGGCCAGGTCGAGGATGAAGGAGCGTTCGGTGTGCTCGCCTGCGGCGATGCCCTCCAGCACCTTGACGCCGATGCCCTGCTGGAACAGGTCGTTGAGGACGATCAGCCCTTCCAGGAGGTTGCGGCCGAGCCGGTCGACCTCCTGGACGGTCAGCAGGTCGCCCTCGCGGATGTAGGACAGCGCGGTGAGCAGGTCGGGCCGGTCGGCGGTGGCGAGCTTGCCGCTGTCCTTCTCCTGGATGACCTTCAGACAGATCGGGCCGAGGGCGTCGTGCTGCCGCTGGGTCTTCTGCGTGTCGGTGCTGACCCTGACCAGGCCGATGAGCGCCATCGCGAACCACGCTTTCGTTCGTCAAACGGCTCGTTCGAGGTATCTGAACAATAGTAGGAGGCAGGCGAAGATGAACGGGAAACTGAACGCCCGAACCGGACACGGCACGCCGAGCTTCTGGTTCGGCGGGGCGTCCCGCTCGCGTTCGTCAAACGGTCGTTAGATGAACACTCGTCATGGGCTTTTCATGGGCGTGGAAGTGGGCCTTTTCTGGGCATGGCGTGGGATGCTGGGGCATGGCCCCTTCCGAGATCCCCCTCCATGATCATGAAGCGGGTCATGTCCAGGCCGAACCGGCCGTACAGGTTGAGGTGGCTCCAGAACAGGGCCGACAAGCCGCGCAGATCGGCGTACGCACAGGTACTTCTGGGGCTGATGACGCGGACCCGAGCGAGGGGCCTTGGAGCACCCCGAGCCGCCGAGCTCTTACGTGGGAACGGCGTCCGGTCACTCCTCCGTTCCCCGGCCAGCCGCATCGGCATCCGATGGAAAGGCGCATCAGAGCGAGCCCCCGCCACGCGGCTTGGCTCATCGGCGAGCAGGTGAGATCCTGAGAGTCCTTCATCGTGGCTCAGCGCTCGATCGGTCCCCGGCAGACGCCGCCTCGACCTGCGACCACCGACCGGTACGACCTCGGCCTGTGAACCTGATCGGTCACCGCCGAGGGCGGCGTCGCGGCCGCCGATCCGGACTCGGGGGCATCGCGATCCGAACGGCGCCTTGACTCCGATCTCACATCTCACCCGCTGCCAGCATCTTCAGCACATCGGCGGCCGACTCCGCCCGCCGATCACTCAATAGGGCGAGGAGCGCATCATGCCGGCAGAAGAAGGCTTGATCGAACAGGCAAGCCAGCACAGGACGAGTGCGTCTGCCCGTACAGGTCGGCGCAATCGGGTGCGGCCCGACGGCGAGATCGTGGCCGATCCGGGGCGGGGGTTGTTCTGGGGGAACCGGGGTGCGTTGCTCGGTGCCACCGGCCAGCCGACCCGCAGGCCGTCGACGCGGGCCTGGGTCTGCTGTGTGCTGGAGTTCAAGGGCTGGTGGCGGGTTCAGTGGCAACCTGGCCGGCTGACGGAGTTGTATTTCCTCGATGAGGCGACGGCCTTGGCCGCCGGCCACCGGCCGTGCGGGTTGTGCCGCGCCGAGGACTATCGGCGGTTCCAGCGGGACTGGGCTGCCGCGCTGGGAGGCGGCCTTCCCGGCGCGCCGGAGATGGATCGCAGGCTGCAGGCGGATCGGCGAGCGCCCGAGGGGTGGCAGCGCACCTTTCAGGCGGCGGCCGGTGATCTGCCGGATGGCGCGTTCGTCCGCCTGGACGGCGAGATCGGGCTGGTGCGGCAGGGGCGCTGGCGGCCCTGGTCGATGGCCGGGTACGGCGCGGCGCAGGCGATCGCTTCCGATCTTCAGGTGGAAGTGCTCACCCCCGCTGTGACGGTGCAGGTGCTGGCGGCCGGGTACGCGCCGGTCCTGCATCCGTCCGCTGGGCAGGAGTAGCCGGCCAGGACGGCCTGCTGGACGCCACCCGGCTGGACAACCTGCTGGCCGGGCGGCGCATGGGTGTCCCGTTGCCGATCGCCGTCCGCGACGACGACGGGACTGGAGGTCGTGCTGACGGCTGGGACCTGGCCACTCAGATCCAACTCGCCCGCAGCGCCCGCGCCGCCCAGAACGCCGCACCCTCCAAGCAGTCCTTGCACGCTTCGTGATCTCCGGGCAGGCGTCGCGTCTTTGTGTTCTTCGAGAGTCTGGCCCGGCCACAGTCTCCACTGCCTCGCCGTCTCGTCCCGGCCGGTCACCGTCAGGACGCGTCTCACGTTTCAGGCCGCTCGCGTGTCTCCGTTGTGGACAGGCAGCGGTTGCAGGCAGGAGATCAGAATGGACGTCCGACACGCCTATGTGGACAGCCCGGTGGGGCGGCTGCTGCTCGTCGCCGGCGGTGACGCGCTGGTGGGGCTGTTGAGCCGGTGATGACGCCACTGCCGCTCAAGGCAGCAGGACCGGTGATACCAGGAAACGAGATCGATCCGGTGGATCTGGCCGTTGAGTTCACCCGCATCGTGCCCGCCTCGGGCAGCCTGACCGTCTGCAGGCAGCAGTTCTGGCTCGGCACCCACCGCGCGGGCCTGACAGTCACACTGCGAGCCGACGCCGGCACCGTCGAGCTGCTGGCCGCCGGGGTCAGGATCAAGAAAGTGCCCTCCCGGCTCACCCCGCAGCACCTGCGGCAGCTGATCGCCGAGGGCGGCACCCGCATCCAGCCCACCACCACACCGGCCCACCCCGGTGCCGGTGCGGCGGTCGAGGTGGAGCGGACCGTCAACGCCTCCGGCCTGGTCTCCCTCGGCGGTCGGCAATACCCGGTCGGCTCCCCGTTCGCCGGACGCCGACTGACGGTCCGCCTGGAGGGCGCCGTACTGCACCTGAGCGACGGGCGCACGCTGCTGCGCGCCCTGCCCAATCCACTCACCGGTGAGGCCACGGCCCGCCTGCGCGATGCCCGCCCCGCCGGACCCGCGCCCCAGCCGGCCACCGAACCCGTCCAGGTGCAGCGGCGGGTCAGCAGCCGCGGCTGGATCGCCGTCGCCGGACAGCGCATCGGCGTCGGCATCGGCCACGCCGCAGCGACCGTGACCGTCGAAGCAGCCGACGCCACCTTCCGCATCACCCGCGCCGGCCAGGTCATCGCCGAGGTCGCCCGCACCACCACCAAGCCCATCGCCCGGTTCAAAGTCCGCAAACCTCAGCGCTAGCAGGGGCCCCGCTCGGGTCGGTGTCACCACGGGCAGTGCGCCACGAGGCGCTGATTTGTCCGGATGGAGGTGGAAGACCACCATCTCCTCGCCGTCGTAGCGGTGAGGTGAAGCTGGAGGCAGCT
>NZ_JBEXGU010000254.1:0-9102 GCF_040607515.1 Streptosporangium sp. NPDC005286
CCCGCGCCGACCAGCGGCGCGGGCGGCTTCCTGTGCCCGCTGGTGAGGAGACCGGTTCCAGGTGTCGTCGGCCTTGATCGCCGGCGTGACGTCGCGGGTGGGTACTCCTACCGGCCCTGCCAAGCGGGGGCGTCGTCCTCGTCCCACTCCAGTTCGTCGATCAGGTCGACCACCCCGTGGACCCGCAGCGCCATCCGGGCCGCGATCAGCGCGTCACTGTGCCGTGCCATGTGACCGCTCAGCTTCGCGATGCCCTGCTTGACGGTGACCTTCACCTGGGAGGTGTCCACCCACAGGGAGTGATCGAGAACGTCCTCCCTGATCTCGCGGGCGATCTCGTCGTCCGTGCGCAGGAACACCTTGAGCAGGTCCTGACGGCTGACGATGCCCTCCAGCCTGCCCTCACGGTCGACCACCGGCAGGCGCTTGACACCGCGCTCGTCCATCAGCCGCATCGCCGACACCACCGGGGCGTTCGGGGTGATGGTCACGGCGGGCGCCGTCATCAGCTCGGCCGCGGTGTCGCCCTGGGCCTTCTCCTTGGCCGAACGTCCCTCCCGGCTGAGCCGGTACCGCAGCCGGGCGCGCAGCGGCGGCCGGTAGCCCTCGCGGTAGTACTGCTCCTTGAACTCCTCCTTGGCCAGCAGGTCCGCCTCCGAGACGACGCCGAGGACGTGGTTCTCGGCGTCGACGACCGGCACCGCGCTCACCCCGTGGGCGATGAGCACCTCGGCGACGTCCTTGAACGGCGTGCTGCCGTTGACCGACGCGACAGCTCGCGTCATGACCTCGCTCACCTTCACGCGCATCGTTTCCTCCTCGAAGGGATGGAAGCCTCTCCTTCATTGGACAGCGGGACCCGTCCCAGGGTGAGGGTCGGAAGTCCTTCATCGGTGGTCTTTCGGTCCTGATGAGGCATTCGGCGTTCAGGTTCGATTGACAATACGCAAAGTGTGATGTGCAATATTTCGCATGCCGGTCCCGAAAAGCCAAGGTCTCGTCGCCAGATCCCTGCTGCGGGAGGACGCCTACCGCGCCCTCCGCGACGCGATCGTCGACGGCACCCTCGCGCCCGGCGAACGTCTCAACGACGCCGATCTGATCAGCTGGCTGGGCATCAGCCGCACGCCGATCCGCGAGGCACTGGCCCGTCTCGAACAGTCGGGTCTGGTGCAGACGAAACCGGGCCGGTTCACCATCGTCAGCCCGCTGGACGACAGAGAGACCCGCAACGCCCAGTCCGTCGCCGCGGCCATGCACGAACTGGCCGTGCGCGAAGCGGTGCCGGTGCTGTCGGGGGAGGAACTCGACCTGATGCGTCAGGCCAACGAGCGGTTCGCCGTGGCGCTGCGGCGCGGTGACGTCGACGGGGCGCTGGCCGCCGATGACGATTTCCACCAGGTCGCCGTCACGGCGTGCGCGAACAACGTGGTCAGGTCGGTGCTTGAGCAGGTCACCCCCGCGCTGCGCCGAGTCGAGCGGCTGCGCTTCTCCTCGCTCACCGGCCGGGGATCCGCGGAGATGCACGACGAGATCATCGCGCTGTGCGCGGCCGGGGACGCCGACGGCGCCGCGCTGGCCGCGCGGGCCAACTGGCAGACCCTCGCACCACTACTGGACTCGGCGACCGGGGACGCGGCCGGCGGTGCGTGGAAACTCTCAAGCTGAATCGCCCCGGAAACTCAAGGAGCACGACATGTCCCTCGCGGACTTTCCCCGCTATCCCCTGCTGTTCGGGCCGAGCCCGGTGCACCCGCTCGATCGACTCACCGCGCACCTGGGCGGAGCGCGTATCTGGGCCAAGCGGGAGGACTGCAACAGCGGTCTCGCCTTCGGCGGCAACAAGACCCGCAAGCTGGAATACCTGATCCCCGAGGCACTCGCCCAGGGCGCCGACACCCTGGTCTCCATCGGCGGCGTGCAGTCCAACCACACCCGCCAGGTCGCGGCGGTCGCGGCCAAGCTGGGGCTGAAGGCCCTGCTGGTCCAGGAGAGCTGGGTCGACTGGCCCGACTCGGTCAACGACCGGGTCGGCAACATCCTGCTCTCCCGGATCATGGGTGCCGAGGTGCGGCTGGTCGACGAGGGGTTCGACATCGGCTTCAGGGACAGCTGGGAGCAGGCCCTCGCGGAGGTACGGGAGGCGGGGGGCGTGCCCTACGCGATCCCGGCAGGGGCCTCCGACCACCGCCTCGGCGGCCTCGGCTTCGCCAACTGGGCCTACGAGGTCCAGCAACAGGAGCGGGAACTCGGCGTGTTCTTCGACACGATCATCGTATGCAGCGTCACCGGCTCCACCCACGCCGGGATGATCGCCGGGTTCGCCGGTCAGGACCGTCCCCGCCGGGTGATCGGCATCGACGCCTCCGCCAAGATCGAGGCGACCCGGGCGCAGGTGGAGAGGATCGCCCGTAACACCGCCGAGCTGATCGGTCTCGGGCGCGACCTGCGGGAAGACGAGATCACCGTGCTGGAGGGCTGGGCCGGTGACTTCTACGGCATCCCGGTCTCCTCGACGCTGGACGCGATGCGGCTCACCGGCGGCCTGGAAGGAATGATCATCGACCCGGTGTACGAGGGCAAGTCCATGGCCGGGCTCATCGACCTGGTCAAAAGCGGTGAGATCGGTCCGGACTCCAACGTGCTCTACGCCCACCTCGGCGGGCAGCCCGCAGTCAACGCCTACAGCGCCCTCTTCCGCTGACTCCCGCGTCCCCGCCCTCCTGGCCACGGGCCTGAGTTTTGTCGGTGCCCGCCGTTAGGGTCACCGGAAACCCCGTGTGAAGGAGGGCGGATGACCGAGCCCGATGTGACGATGGCCAAGATCGGCCAAGGGATGGAGCTGGGCCAAAGCGGCGAGCGGGCAGCCGCCCGCAGGCTCTTCTCCGAGCTGTGGCAGGAGATCGGGGCGACCGGTGATCCCCTGCATCGCTGTGCTCTCGCCCACTCGATGGCCGACGTCCAGGACGACGCGCACGAGGAGCTGCTCTGGGACCTGCGGGCCCTGGAGGCGGCAGACCTGATCACCGACGCGCGGGCGCGGCAGGCGGGCGTCACCGGCCCCGCGAGCGGGTTCTACCCCTCCTTGCACCTCAACCTCGGCGACGTCTACCGCAGGCTCGGCGATCTCGATCGTGCGCGCGACCACCTCCGGCGCGGGCGCGCCGCCGTCGACGCACTCGGTGACGACGGGTACGGGCAGATGATCAGGCAGGGGCTCGACCGCCTCGCCGACCGCCTGCCGACCTCCTGACGGCCTGGATCTCGTACGCGGTCTGCGTCCTGCCGCCGCCGAAGGGGGCATTGATCCACAGAAGCATGCGGGGATCCTACGAGAACGGGCCCGGTGACCCACCTGGTCGCACAGGTCCGGGAACGCGCGAGCACCGCGTCAATGCTTCTCGGGTCAAGAGGTCAGCAGTGCCGCGTAACGGTCGAGGTCGACGTTTCCCCCGCTGATGATCACGCCGACCCGCTGCCCGCGCAGCTGGGGGGCGAGGTTGCGGACGGCGGCGAAACCGAGGCATCCGGTGGGCTCGACGACCGTTTTCATGATGGACCCGAAGATCCTCATGCTCTCGACGAGTTCGGCGTCGGTGGCGGTGAGGATGTCGTTGACATCGCGGCGGATGATGTCGAACGGGTAGGTGCCCAGGTGCTGGGTCTGCGCGCCGTCGGCGATGGTCTTCGGGGTGTCGATGTGGACGATGGTGCCCTGGCGCAGTGATCGCCGGCCGTCGTCGCCCGCTTCGGGCTCGACGCCGTACAGCGTGCAGTCCGGTGACAGCGCCCGGGTCGACAGCGCCGTGCCGGACAGCAACCCGCCGCCGCCCAGCGGTACGAAGAGCGCGTCGAGTTCGCCGACCTCGTCGAACAGCTCCTTGGCGGCGGTGCCCTGACCGGCGATCACGTGGGGGTGGTCGTACGGGGGGATCAGCGTGAGGCCGCGGTCGGTGGCCAGCGCGCGGCCGATCTCCTCCCGGTCCTCGGTGTAGCGGTCGTAGCGGACGACCTGCCCGCCGTAGCCCTCGGTGGCGGTCACCTTCGCGGCCGGCGCGTCGTGCGGCATGATGATCGTGGCCGGGATGTCCAGCAGCCGGGCGGCCAGGGCGATCGCCTGGGCGTGGTTGCCGGAGGAGTAGGTGATCACGCCGGAGCGCCGCTGCTCGGGGGTGAAGCGTGACAGGGCGTTGAACGCGCCGCGAAACTTGAACGCGCCCACACGCTGGAAGTTCTCGCACTTGAACAGCACATCGGCGCCGACGCGTTCGTTGATCAGTCGCGAGCGTAGCACCGGGGTCCGGTGGGCCTGTGACGCGATGCGGTCGGCGGCGCTCTGGACGTCGTGGTAGGTCGGCGACTGGGGCATCGGCTGGCTCTTCTCTGCTGGACACGGCCGGGGCCACGATCTCGATGAGATGATCCGCACGCCTCCGGTAAAGGCAGGATCCTACCCAGAGAGGGGAAAGCGCCGCTTCTGCCATCTTTCGCAGTTAGCGGCCTGATCTGTCCCTATGGTCAATCGAACGTGTTCACCGAACCGGCTGCTCACCGCTTAAGCACGTTCTAATATTTCCTGGCGCGCTCCGAGGTACGCCCCCCAACCGGTGAGCACCGCACCGATGCGCGATGTCGACCCCAGCGCCCCGGCGAGGGACCAGACCAGAGGAGAACCGCGTCAACGACCCCCTCCTGAAGGAGGGGGCTTGAAGTGCAGTAATGCGTTTTGAAGCCCCGCGTTGACCAGCCCTGGCCGTCAGCTCAAGGAGGTGCGTTTTGATGGCTACGTTGAACACGAGATCGCAGACCCACCGGAGGGTGCTTCCTCAGCCCGCCGCTCTGGAATCCGTGGGAGCAGACACGCCCGAGGGTGGGCACGAAACGGCTCACGGACACCGCCGCCAGGCGGTACCTGGTGTTCAACCTGGGCGAGGGGAGATCGAGCAGACCGGCACCCGATCTACTCAGCGTCACCCCGACCCGGCTTCGGCTGGGAAGGGAGCGGGCAGTCCAGCCCACCCGGTCGTGTTCGTCCTGGACAAGCACGGCCAACCGTTGCAACCCACGAGCCCTGCCTACGCGCGAAAACTCCTCCGTTCCGGCCGGGCTGTGGTTCACCGGCATACCCCGTTCGTTATCCGGCTGAAGGACCGCACGGCAGCTGATTCCGTCGTGGCAGGCGTACAGGTCGGTGTCGACCCCGGCTCCAAGCACACCGGCCTGGTGGTGTTCACCGAGCGCGACGGGAGCCGGACCGGCAGATACGCGCTCCAGCTCGACCACCGGGGCGGGGCGATCCGCGACAAGCTCACCGCCCGCTCGCAGTATCGGCGGCGACGCCGCAGTAAAAACCTGCGTTACCGCGCGCCCCGTTTCTCCAACCGCACCAAGCCGAAGGGGTGGCTCGCGCCGTCGCTGCGACACCGCGTCGACACCACCTTGTCGTGGGTGGCGCGGCTGGCCCGGTGGGCGCCCGTGGCCGCCGTCCACGTGGAGAAGGTCTCCTTCGACACCCACGCCCTGTCGGCCGGGCGGCCGCTCGAAGGAGTGGAGTACCAGCGGGGCACCCTCGCCGGGTACGAGGTCCGCGAATACCTGCTGGCCAAGTGGGGGCGCACCTGCGCCTACTGTGGCGCGAGCGGCGTACCGCTCAACCTTGACCACATCCACCCCCGCAGCCGGGGCGGCTCCGACCGTGTCAGCAACCTGACCCTGGCCTGCATCGGCTGCAACCAGGCCAAGAACGCCACCCCCGTGCAGGAGTTCCTGAAAACCAGACCTGCCCTCCTGACGAAGATCCTCAAACAGGCGAAAGCACCGCTGCGCGACGCCGCCGCCGTCAACACCACCCGCTGGGCACTGTGGCAGGCACTGGAGGCCACCGGCCTACCCGTGACAGGCGCCTCCGGCGGGCGCACCAAATGGAACCGCTCCCGCACCGGCGCGCCGAAGTCCCACACATTGGACGCGCTGCACGTCGGCCACCTCGACACCGTGACCACCTGGCCGTCCACCGTGCTCGTGGTCAAGGCGACCGGGCGCGGCACCTACTGCCGTACCCGCACCGACCGCTACGGCTTCCCCCGGCTACAACTCCCCCGGACCAAGCACATCAAGGGGTTCGCCACCGGCGACCTGGTCCGCGCGACCGTCCCGACTGGCAAGAACACCGGAGTCCACACCGGACGGGTCGCGGTCCGCACCACCGGAAAATTCAACATCACCACCCGGCACGGCACCGTGCAGGGAATCGGCCACCGCCACGTCCACCTGCTCCAACGAGCCGACGGCTACGGCTACACCACCCACCCGGAAGTGCGGCAGCGTGCCGCGTTTCCTCCCGGCCCTGAAGGACCGGGTCTCCACGCTGGAGGTAATTGATGATCGATGTCACCGGGCAGATCAGTGCCGTACGGCGGCGGGTCGGCAGCCGTGTGCTCGAGGCGGGTGAGGCGCGTGTCGTGACCGTCAGCCAGACATACGACACCGAGATCGAAGACCTCTGGGACGCCTGCACCAACCCCGAGCGCATCCCCCGGTGGTTTCTGCCCATCTCCGGTGACCTGCGGCTCCATGGCCGCTACCAGCTTCAGGGCAATGCGGGTGGCAGGATCGAGCGTTGCGCCCCGCCCAAGAGCTATGCCGCCACCTGGGAGTACGGCGGGGACGTCAGCTGGATCGAAGTCCGGCTGACGGCCGAGCCCGGGGGCGGAACGCGTTTCGAGCTCGAGCACGTCGCTCATGTCGACGACAGATGGGAGGAGTTCGGGCCCGGCGCGCTCGGCGTCGGCTGGGACCTGGGACTCGTGGGCCTGGCCGTCCACCTGTCGTCAGGGCAGGCCGTGGACCCGCAGGAGGCCGGGGCGTGGGTGGCGTCCGACCAGGGCAGGCGGTTCATGGTACTCAGCAGCCTGGGGTGGTACGAGGCAGACGTCGCGGCGGGTGCGGACGAGGCCCGCGCGAGGGCCGCGGCGGATCGGGTCACGGCCGCCTACACCGCTCCGGCCGCTGAGGCGTCGAGCGAGCTCTGACGTACCGGACGGCCGGGAGAGCCGGCGAACGGACGGCGAAAGCGGTCGAGGTGATCGTGGATCGATGCGCGCGGCGCGCCGTCCGGGCTAGCATCGGGTCGTCCGGCCTGAACGGGGACGGTGCGGGCCCGGTCCCTCGGCGGGCTCCGGCAGGCGGCCGGTGCCGGGACCGCCCACGGATCGGGTCGTGGATCCGGTCGTGGGGTGCCCGGGCGGTCGGGTGGTGGGAGGCAGAGCGATGAGGAGGAGAGCGGTGATCCGGCGCGACAGGCGGGCCGGATCCTTGGGCCGGAGGGTTCCGGCAAGATCATGTAGAGCGTTGCAATTCTCTGTGTAGGTGGTGTTGTGGTGGCAATCGGTACGATCCTCCGTTTCGACGAGGTGCGCGGATACGGTTTCATCGCCGCTGTCGGAGGAGGCGAGGATGTGTTCTTCCACGCCAACGACTTCGGTGAGAACCGGCATGTGGTTCAGCCGGGCCTCCGGGTGGAGTACGAGGTCATGGAGAGTGAGCGCGGCCTCAAGGTGTCGACGGTCAGCCTCGTGGATCCGCCGGTGCGCCGGCCGGTCGCGGTGACGGCGCCGTCGGTGACGCCTTCCTCGGTCGCCTCCCAGCAGCTCGGCGACGACGACGGCGTGTGTGACGTGCTGTCGGCGAAGTCCTTCAGCGGCGCGGTCACCGAGCTGCTCATCGAGCACGCGCCCACGCTGACGGGCGCGCAGATCGGGCAGGTCCGGCAGCATTTCCTGGCGTTCGCCCGATCCCATGGCTGGGTCGACGACTGACGCCTCTCGCGTGGGGCCCGCGCATCCTCCTGGATGCGCGGGCCGCGGCCGCTTCGGTCGCCGAGAGTGATGTGGGCCGTCCTGCTCGCTCCGCAGGCTGAGCGGTGCGGTGGAGATCGTCGGGACACCGGTCCCGATGGGCGTCAGAAGGGCCGAGGGGTCTCCGTGGAGGGCTGCACGACCACCAGGGACCTGTCCACCGGGACGGAGGCGACCAGGAGCCGGGTCGCCTCGGCGTGCCTGGACAGGATGACCACCTTGTTGCTCTTCACGTCGACGTAGCGGACGCTTCCTCCGGTCGGGTGGTTGGGCAGGGACTCGTCGAGTTTCTGCTTGATCGCCCTGAGCTTTGCGAGCGACGCGGCAACGACCTTGGGTCGGGCGCCCGCCGCGACGATGCGGGGGATGTCGGCGGTGCTGGTGGTGGCCACCACCAGGGTCTCGGAGAGGGGTCCCATGAGCCAGGATCCGCCGAAGCAGCCGCCGAGCATGTCTCGGAGCCTCGCTTCGACCACCGTCAGCCGGGCCTCGTTACGCAGCCGGGTCTCGGCCTGTGCCCTGGTGAGACCGAAGTCGCGTTGGAGTGCTTCGATCATGCCCGGCGGTAGCTGTTTGATGGGATCGGGCGGTGGTTTCCGTTTCCCGGTGGACGAGGTGGCAAAGGCGCTCGCCTCCCGGACCGGAACGACAGCCGGGACGACCGACGGGGTAAGCGCGGTGAGCGTCAGAACACACCCTGCGGTGACGATGTGCCTACGGGACATGAGCCTCTCCTCGACTCCGGCTTCTCCGGACGTGAGGGGACCCCGCGTCTGCGGCTGGGGACGCGACATGGGTGATGCAATTCTAATTCAGCGGTCGCCGGTCACGACCGCGGGGAGCGGACGCCACGCGGATGGCGATTTCGAGCGGGGCCACCAGGCCGTTCCCGGATCTCCCGCGCGGGGGCCGGTGCCGCCACGCCGCGCCTGAACAGCGCGGATGCCCGCCTGGGGAGTCCGTTTCGCGCACCCTGTGACTGATCCGTTGGAACAGGCCGGGGCTGCTGGGCTCTCGCTGATCGGTGTGGAGTGGTTCGATACCCGTGGCGGTACCGAGGCCCTGCACCTGCCGATCGCCGGCTATCCGCGGCTGCGCCTTCCCTCCCCGCACCGCCGGCGAAGTCCTCCGGACCGCTCCTTGAGCACGCTGACGGGTGCCCGGGATCGGGCAGGTCGGACAGCGTTTCACGCCTCTCACGGCGGGGCGATCTCGAGTGGCAGGGCCCGCGCGTCCTGGAGGACGC
>NZ_JBEXGU010000255.1:0-9091 GCF_040607515.1 Streptosporangium sp. NPDC005286
GCGGTTCGTTTTGTTCTGTTCTTTCGTTGTGCCGTTATTCTTTCAGGCCCGCTTTTTCGTGTCAAACCGGCTCGTTTTGAAGCGATTGACTTGATTTTGCAGGTCTTGCTGGAATTCGGCGACTCTGTTTCCAGAGCAACCCTTCTAACCTACTCGACCGTCTGATTCATGTCGAATCAGACCCCTTTTGGGGACAGATATCCCCTTGGGGCGAAGATCGTTAGAGAGGTTCCCGAAGCCCCGGCGCCACCGCCGTCTCCCTCGGGTCTGGTGAACTGTACGAACCTCGTCCCGCATCGTCAAATCGACCACGCCGTCTTCCTGCTCGGCGCGGTCCTGCTCTGGCGGGTGCTCCAGAAGACCGGCTTTCACGGTTCGGTGAGCAGCGGGTAGCCGGTGACAGGCGACGTCAGCGGGAGAGCGTGGCCGACATCGTCGCCACGATGACGCTGACCAGCCCCTCGACGACTTCGGCCCGGTCCACCTCGGGATGCTCCAGCCACCAGTCACCGGTGGCCTGAACCATACCGACGAAGGCGTGACCCAGTACCTGGGCGCGAACCGGATCGGGCACCGCCGTCTCGGCGGCGATCACCGTGCCGAGTTCCTCACCGAGGCTGCGCACGATGGCGGTCATCTGGGAGTGGGTCCGGCTGTCCTCCGCACCGGCCCGGTAGAAGAGGAACCGGTAGAGGTTCAGGTTGGCCGCGATCATCTCCAGATAGGCGTCGATCGTCGCCCGGGCGCGACTGCGCAGGTCGGCCCTGGCCCGGTCGAACTCCGGGCGCAGCAGGCCGACCACGGTGCGGACATGCCGGTTCGCCAGGGCCTGATAGAGCCCGCTCTTGTCACCGAAGTGCCGGTAGAGGATGGGCTTGGTGACCCCCGCCTCGGCGGCGATCGACGCCATGGACGCCTCGGGTCCCTCACGCCGGATCACCCGGTCCGCGGCGTCGAGCAGCGCTCGACGCCGATCCGGATCCCGTCCGCCCACCGATGCTCCCCTCACACGGAGAGGAACAGCATAGGCCGGGAGCCCCGGCCGAAAGCGCCATGAACGCGAACAGCGACTCCGGTGGAGTAAGGGACGTAACCCACTTCGCGAAGGACGGAAGGGACTGATTCACCGGCGGTCCAGGACCGCTGTGGTCCGTACGACGATCTATCGGGCAGTGAGCTGGATTGTCCGACGTGTGTGCTTTAGCGGAAGTGGCTCCGGGAAGGGGAACGAAAGGGAATGCGGGACGGGCGGGGGGGCTCTCGGCATGTCGGGGAAGAGCGTGAAGACGCGGCGAGCACGGATGGCTGTCAGGCGGGCGGCGTTCGGGGTGCTGCGGGCGCTCAACGCGAGGCGGGCGAGGCGCGCTCCGGCGCCCGACACGAGAACCGTCCGCATCCTGCTGCAGCACGCGTACGGAATGGGCGGCACCATCAGGACCGTGCTCAACCTGGCGGGTCACCTGGCGCGCGAGCGCGATGTGGAGATCGTCAGTGTGGTCCGGACGGCCAGGGAGCCGTTCTTTCCCATCCCGCCGGGCGTGCGGGTGTCGTTCCTGGATGACAGGACCCGGCGGCGAGGCCCGGTGGGGTGGCTGCTGTCGCGCCTGCCGAGCATGCTGATCCCGAGGCAGGAGAACGTCTACCGGGCGGTCTCACTGCTGACGGACCTGCGCATGGTCCGCTACCTGCGATCCATGCGCACCGGCGTGCTGATCTCCACCCGGCCGGGATTCAACCTGATCACCGCCCTGTTCACGCCACCGGGCGTCATCACCATCGGCCAGGAGCACGTGGCACTCGACGTGCACTCCCCCGAGGTCGTCCGGCTCATCAAGCGGCGCTACGGCAGGCTGGACGCCTTCGTCACGTTGACGCGGGTGGACCTGGAGCACTACCGCAGAGCTCTGAAGACGCCGCCCGGACGGCTACTGCGCATCCCGAACGCCGTGACCGCGCTGTCCGGTGGCGTCTCGAAGCTGGATGAGAAAGTCGTGGTCGCCATCGGCAGGATGGTTCACGCCAAGGGCTTCGACCTGCTGGTGAAGGCGTGGAAGCCCGTTGCCGCGGCGCACCCCGACTGGGTGTTGCGCCTCTACGGGCGCGGCAGGCCCGAGGCCGAGCGGAAGCTCCGCGCCAGGATCGAGAAGGCCGGGCTGTCGGACACGATGCTGCTCATGGGCAGCTCGTCGGAGATCGGCATGGAGCTGGCCAAGTCATCGATCTACGCCGTCAGCTCGCGCTACGAGGGATTCAGCATGACGATCCTGGAGGCGATGAGCAAGGGCGTGCCGGTGGTGAGCTTCGACTGCCCGCACGGCCCCGGGGAGGTCATCGCACACGAGCACAACGGGTTGCTCGTTCCGCCGAAAAAGCCCGCGGCGCTCGCCGAGGCGCTCTGCCGGCTGATCGAGGATCGGGAGCTGCGTGGCAGGCTCGGCGACAACGCGGTGCTGACGGCAGCCGACTACAGCCTCGACGCCATCGGGGCCCGCTGGGACGCGCTTCTGGCGGAGCTCGGTGACGGGCATCCCAGCGACCAGAAGCGGCGCCTGCCGGTATAACGCGTGGTTCGTGGGTGAAACTCCGGTAATCTGCCGCTCGTCTTCAGGAGGTGGCAGGTGGCCGGAGCGGGTGCCGTCGCCGTACCGGGCTACGAGGTGTCCGGGGTGCTCGGCCAGGGTGGTTTCGGAATCGTCTACCGGGCCAGGCAGCTGGCGGTGGAGCGTGAGGTCGCGCTCAAGGTGGACAACCGGGTGCTGGTCTCGGAACGGGACCGGCGCCGTTTCATGCGCGAGGTGACCTCGGCGGGCGCCCTCTCCGGCCATCCGCACGTCGCCCATGTCTACGACGCCGGGGTCCTGCCCGATGGGCGGCCGTACATGGTCCTGGAGCTGTGCCCTGGCGGGTCGCTGCTGGACCGGATGCGTGCGGAGGGGCGGCTGCCGCCGGCCGAGGTCACCGACATCGGCATCAAGATCGCCGACGCGCTGTCGGCGGCGCACGCCGCCGGAGTGCTGCACCGCGACATCAAGCCTGCCAACATCCTGATCAACCGGTACGGCAATGCGGTGCTCTCCGACTTCGGCCTGGCCACCATGCCCTCGTCGGGCAGCGAGGCGTCGGTGACCAGGGAGTCCCTCACCCCTGCCTATGCTCCGCCCGAGGCGTTCGAGCTGACCGAACCCGCCCCCGCGGGCGACGTCTACTCCCTCGCCGCCACGCTGTACGCGCTGCTCTCCGGGCGCCCTCCGCGCTTCCCGGAGAGCGGCGTGGTCAACATCGCGGTCATCATGGCCCTGCACCGCCTGCCCGTCCCCGAGATCCCGGGGGTGCCGCCGGAACTGACCGCCGTGCTCAGGGATGCCATGGCCGCCGACCCCGCGCGGCGCACCCCCTCGGTGGCCGCGCTGCGCGACGCCCTCGCGAGCCTGCGTCCGGGGGGTGACGCCCCGGCCTCCCCGCCTCATGCCCCGCGGCCCGTCCCCCCTATTCCCACCCCCTCCCCCTCGCCGCCGTACGCCACAGTGCCACCGCCGTACGGCACGCCGCCGCTCCAGGGCGGGCCCGGCAGGGAGCCGGTGCGGTCGCATCTGACGTCTCCGGGGGTGAGCGGTACCAAACCGCCCGAGCATCCCGCCTCGTCGAACACGCGGGTCTTCGTCGCGGTGGCGGTAGCCTTCGTGATCCTGCTACTGGCCGGGGCCGGGCTCATGTACGTCGAGAATCGCGACCAGACCCCGACCACCTCGCAGCAGTCGGGCCGGCAGGCGCTCCTGAGCGGCGAGAACGCCGGGGACGGCACGACCTCGGCGTCCGGCGTGTCCGCGGCCCCCAAGGTCCCGGAGGTTCCCACGGTCACGGCGGCCTGTCCCGCCTCGGCAGTCGCGGGTGCGGGGGCCGCGTGCGTGGTGAAGCCCGAGTGCTGGGGCGGCCTCGTCTCGATCGCGGGCGACACCACGGCCAAGCGGATCGGCTGTGAGGAGTCACACGTGTGGGAGACGTACGCGATCGCCCCGCTTCCGCAGGACTCGCTCACCTACGACCTGGCAGCCCTGGAGAAGCATCCGACGGTGCGGAAGGTGTGCTCGGAACAGGTCATGTTCGCCTCCATGTACGACACCCGCAGCGATCGGCGGAGCAGGTGGCAGGGCACGGTCCTGCCACCCTCCCAGGAGCAGTTCCAGGGTGGGGCACGGACCTACCGGTGCCTGGGCGGCCTCATCGGCTTGGAGACCCCGGGAATCCGCTTCGGCCGGTGAGCCCTCTCGGGGTGGGGTCCGGTCACGTCGCCCCCGCTCCCAGCGGGGCCGGAGCCGCCCGGAGGCGGACGGTCCGCCGGTCGGCACGGCGCCGACACTCTCTTCGCCCCTTTAGTCAGGGCGGGTGCGGACTGGCATTCTTGGCGTGAAGAATTGGATGGAAGCGAAATGTGAACGCTCGCTTCACGATCTGCGTACGTCACAAACGGTGATGGTGCACGGACCGGGTTCGCTCATGCTTTCGAGAAACCCACTACGTGGCATCCTGTCGTGTTTTCTTTCCCGGTCATGAGGACCGAGGTCTCCGAGCTGGAGGTATTTGATGACTCAGGCACAGATCGGTGTGACAGGGCTGGCCGTCATGGGGGCGAACCTCGCCCGTAACCTGGCCAGGCACGGGCATTCGGTAGCGGTGCACAACAGGTCACACCACAGGACCAAGGCACTGGTCGAGGAGCACGGGGACGAGGGGACCTTCGTTCCCTGCGAGACTCCCGAGGAGTTCGTCGCGGCGCTGCAGCGCCCCCGGCGCATCCTGATCATGGTCAAGGCCGGGGCGGCGACCGACGCGGTGATCGAGGAGTTCGCCCCCCTGCTGGAGCCGGGCGACATGCTGGTGGACGGCGGGAACGCGCACTTCCTCGACACACGCAGGCGCGAGGCCGCGCTGCGCGAGCGCGGCCTGCACTTCGTCGGCGCGGGCATCTCCGGCGGGGAGGAGGGCGCGCTGCTCGGGCCGAGCATCATGCCTGGCGGCTCGAAGGAGTCGTACGAGACGCTGGGGCCGTTGCTGGAGGACATCGCGGCGAAGGTCGACGGCGTGCCCTGCTGCGCGCACATCGGCCCCGACGGCGCCGGGCACTTCGTGAAGATGGTGCACAACGGCATCGAGTACGCCGACATGCAGCTCATCGCCGAGGCGTACGACCTGCTCAGGCAGGGGCTCGGCCGGACCCCGGCGGAGCTCGCGGACATCTTCGCGGAGTGGAACTCAGGTGAGCTGTCCTCGTACCTGATCGAGATCACCGCCGAGGTGCTCCGCCAGGTCGACGCGGCCACCGGCAGGCCGCTCGTCGACGTGATCGCCGACCGGGCGGAGCAGAAGGGCACCGGCCGGTGGACCGTACAGATCGCCCTGGACCTGGGGGTTCCGGTGAGCGGCATCGCCGAGGCGGTGTTCGCCCGCTCCCTGTCCGGCCACGCCGACCTGCGCGCGGCCGCGCGCGGCCTGCCGGGCCCCTCGGGCGTACCGGCCGGCGCCGTCGGCGAGGACTTCGCCGAGGATGTGCGGCGGGCGCTGTACGCCTCGAAGATCGTCGCCTACTCCCAGGGGTTCGACATGATCAGGGCGGGCAGCGCCGAGTACGGCTGGAACGTCGACCCCGGCGTGCTGGCCACGATCTGGCGGGGCGGCTGCATCATCCGCGCCGTCTTCCTGAACCGCATCCGTGAGGCGTACGCGGCGCCGGACAAGCCGGTCACCCTGCTCGCCGCCCCCTATTTCGCCGAAGCGCTGACCCTGGCGCAGGACTCGTGGCGGCGGGTGGTGGCGAAGGCCGCCGAGCTGGGCATCCCGGCACCGGGCTTCTCCACCGCGCTGGCCTACTACGACGGGCTGCGGGCCGAGCGCCTGCCCGCGGCCCTGATCCAGGGCCAGCGTGACTTCTTCGGTGCGCACACCTACCAGCGGGTGGACCGCGAGGGCTCCTTCCACACCCTGTGGTCGGGCGACCGCACGGAGATCGAGAGCTGACATCCTCGGCGGGCGGCGGAAGGTCTCGCCGCCCCTCCCGCGGCGGGCCGTTCAGCCACGGCCGCTGCGGTGCCGGGGGCCGTGCGGGTCCGGACAGTGCCGGGTCGCTCTCCCGGCCAATCGACAACCGCTGCCGCTGACCACCGGACAGGCGTTCGCCCATCTCCCCGACGACGGTCTCGTAGCCCTCGGGCATCGCCAGGATCGTGTCGTGCAGCGCCGCCCTGTGGCAGGCCGCCTCCGGTTCCTCCCGGGTGGCCTCAGGCCGGGCGATGCGCAGGTTCGCGGCGACCGTGTCGTTGAACAGATAGGTGCGCTGGCCGACGACGGCGACGAGGTCGCGCAGCTCCTCCAGGCTCATGCGGTCGATCGGGACGTCCCCGACGCGGACCGAACCCGAGGCCGGATCCCAGAAGCGCAGCAGGAGCGAGACCAGCGTGGACTTGCCGGAACCTGACGGACCGACCAGGGCGAGCCTCTCTCCCGGCGCGATCCTGAAGCTCACGTCTCGGAGCACCGGAGACTCCGGGTCGTAGGCGAAGCTCACGCCGTGGAACTCGACCTCCGCGGGGGCGTCGGCGGGGGCCTGCGTCGCGGGATCGGGTATCGACGGCCGCTCGGCCAGGAGCCGTTTGATCTCCTTGGCCGCGGCGCTGCCGCCCATCCCGATGTAGAAGAACTGGCCGACCTTGTCCAGCGGCTCGACGAGCTGGGCTGTGCTTCGCGGCCGCGGTCAGCTTGCCGTTCCTCGGGGCGCGCATCACGATGTTCGCGCTCACCAACGCCTTCTTCGGCGCGGCGATCGCCAACCTGACCGCCGGCCTGGCCGATCTGCTGCCGGCGGAGCGGCGCGGTGTCGGCTTCGCCGTACTCCAGTTCACCCTTGCCCTCAGCGGAGCGCTCGGACCGCTCCTGGTGGGCACGGTGTCCGACGTGTTCGGCTCGCTGCTCTACGCCTTCGCCGCCCTGCTGGTGCCCGCAGCGATCAGTGGCCTGGTCGTGCTACGGGCACGCTCCAGTTACGACGCCGAAACCGCCCGGACGTGAGTGAGTGCTCGCCCGGCCCGGGTCAGCCGCCACACCGCCACCGCGAAGGCCGTCCAGACGCAGGTGTTGAGCGATTCCTCAAACCACTGCAGGGTGATGGTCTGCTCCGGCTGCCCGGCGAGCATCCCCATGCTGTAGGTACCGAGGATGTTGAACCCCAGCAGGGCCATCGCCACGGTGTCACCCGACTTCTGGGCCAGCAGGATCATTCGCACGGCGAGCAGCGTCGCCGACGCCGTGGTCACGACGAGCAGCGGCCAGGTCGCTCCGACGCCGGCCGCGGTGACGACTCCGATCAGGGCGAAAGCCACGAACGCCCACAGCGGAGCGATCCTCCTGCCCGCCTCACCGGGACGGACGCTCAGCAGCGCCCAGGCGAGAAGGGTGAAGCCCGGCCCGAGCAGGAAGAACTGGGCCTTGGCCATCCAGACGATGTCCGGCCCGCCCAGGGCCACGATGGTCTTCCAGGTGGCCTTGAGGGCGCCGCCGATCACGACGAGCGTCCCCCCGGCCAGTGCGGCACGCGTCACCTTCGGTCCGGCGAGGGCGCCGACGCGGGCAACGAGCAGGGTGACACCGGTCGCCATGGCGAGAACCGGCAAGAAGTCCACAAGCGCCAGAGAGAGGGGGTATTCCACGGCACTACCATCCGATTCCCTAGAGGAAACACTGTTTCCAAAGTAGGAACACGTGGAGATGTCTGTCAATGACGGAACCGCGCCGGGCCCACCCTCCGGCGGGGCAGGAACCCTGCGGCCGCATCGTCATGATCACCTCGCGACGCCCGCGGGCGTGTCGCGGCCGGCTCGGAAGGTCACGCCGCGCGAGGTCTCCGGTGCGGCGTTCAGCCCAGTTTCGGGAGCAGGGCGAACGCGTGGTCGGCGGCGGCGACGGCCGAGAGGTGGGTCCGCTCGGCGGTCTCCCCCTCCACCAGCCTCAGCCAGTTGCGCCGGGCCAGCACCCGCTGAACGGCCAGGACCTGGCCCGCGACGAGTCGCGCGGTGAGCTCGTCGGTGATCTCGGCGAGCGCGGCGGCGAGGGCCTCCTCGTCCGAGGCCATGTGGTGGAGCACCCGGGCCGCGAGGCTGGGCGTGGAGAAGACCATCCGGTGGTATTCGAGCACCTCGGGGTGGTCGTTGAGCCCCGTCACGGGATCGCGCCGCTCCAGCCCGGCCAGGAAGTGGCGGCGCAGCGCCTCCAGCGGCGCCTCGCCCGCCCCGCGCTCGCGCACGACCCGGGCGGCCTCGCCCTGATGGTCGGAGATGCGGTGCAGGACAAGGTCCTCCTTGGTCGGGAAGTACTTGAAGAGCGTCGGTTTGGAAACCCCCGCCGCCGCCGCCACCTCGGCGACCGACACCTCGTCGAATCCCCTCTCCAGGAAGAGCGAGATCGCCTCCGCCGAGATCGTCTCGTGGACCTGCCGCCTCTTGCGTTCACGGAGTCCTGTCACGCGTTCCAACCTAACAGAAGCGCAACCCGGTTAATATCTTGACCGAGTTAAGTTTTTTGGAGGTGATGGGCGATGACAGGTGCCGGACTCGACGACGAGCGGGCCTATCTGGCGGAGTGCAGGGCGGCCATCCGCCGGATGGCCGAGAGCGCGCGGCTGAACGTCGTCATCGGCGAGCGGGTGGCGGGCGACCGCTACAGCGCGGAGCGGCTGGGTTACGACCTGAGGAGCCTTGCCAAGGAGCTGGACGAGCAGCCGGACGGACCCCCGTTCTTCGGCCGCCTCGACTTCGCTCCGGGCCTGGGCATCGGTACCGGCCTGGCCGAGCACCACGGGCAGCGCTACTACATCGGCCGGCGCCATGTCTCCGGTGGCACCGGGCGAGCGCCGATGGTGATCGACTGGCGTGCGCCCGTCTCCACGACGTTCTACCGGGCGAGCGCCCGCGACCCGCAAGGAGTGTCCGTACGGCGCCGTTTCGGCTGGTCCTCGAAGCCGGTCACACTGACCGGCCCTGTCGACCGACGCCCCCGCGAGGACCGCCCCCGCCACGTTCGTGTTCGATCCCCGTGATCCGGTTCC
>NZ_JBEXGU010000256.1:0-8930 GCF_040607515.1 Streptosporangium sp. NPDC005286
GGGCGGCGGAGCTTCGCAGGTCGGGTCCCGCGGGGGCGGGACCCGGGATCAGCTGACTACGGGAGCGCCGGGTAGGCGTTCTGCAGCAACTGGCGGAACTGGGCGGAGAACCAGTGGCCGGAGACCGGCGCGTCGGCCAGGGCGCCGCTCATGCTGTTGCCGTTGCGCGCGTTGCCGGTGTAGGTCGGGTCGCACATCCGGTCGAAGCCCTTGCCCTCGTTGTTCGGGATCTCCTTGCTGGAGCCGTCGGACTCACCCGGGGGCTTGATCCAGACGTAGGCGTCCAGACCGGCGGCGGGGCTGGCCTGCGGGCGCTCGCCCAGACCGGCACCGCTCTGGTTGCACCAGTTGCCGGCGTGGATCCGGCGGTCCACCCGCGACTGGTTGACGAAGGTGTTCATGTCGGTGGAGGTGCTGGCAGCGGCCGGACGGGCCGAGCCTCCCCAGCCGTTGCGGGAGGTGTCGATCAGCATGCCGATGTTCGACTTGAAGCCCTTCTGGATCAGCGTGTTCCGGAAGGCCTGGGCGAAGGACAGCTCGTCGACGTAGAAGTTCCAGTCGACCCAGCTGGACTGGCGGACGCTCTGGCCGTTGACCAGGGTGTTGATGGTGAAGTGCGGCTCCTTGAGAGCCGAGTAGTTGGCGGTGTTGGTGATGAAGCCGTCCACGCTGTCGAAGCCCTTGATGGTGCCGGAGACGGTGCTCGCGAACAGGTCGGCGGACGGGCCGAAGTTGGTGTCCCAGCCGAGCCAGCCGTGGTGACCGGCGTCGATGTAGGTGTAGACGTTGTTGATCGCGTGCAGCTTGTCCAGGGCGTAGCGGACGCCGTTGACGTAGGCGCCGCTGTCCTTGGCCTCCTGGCACTTGGCCACGTTGAGGTTGGTGATCAGGTTGGGCAGCGAGTCGATCTCGATGATCGACACGATCCGCAGGGCCGCGTACTTGGGCTCGGCCATGATCGCGGCGATCGGGTCGATGTACTCGGTCTTGTAGCGGTTCAGGCCGTTCTGGGAGATGAGCAGCTCACCGTTGGAGGCCAGCGCCGAGCAGTCACGGTTGGGCAGGTTGTAGATGACGAACTGGATCGTCAGCGGCTTGCTGCCGTTGGCCGCGTCCTGGCGGAGCGCCTCGTCCAGGTGGGCCCGGAGGCCCATGGCCGAGGAGGAGCCGGCGATGGCGGCGATGCGGTCCAGCCACACACCGGTGGAGATGTTGGCGACCGCGCTGCCGCCCGGCTCGGCGGCGGCCTTGGCCGACCAGTCGGGGTTCACGTAACCGGTGGCGTCGGTGTACGGGTTGTCAACGTGGCCGACCGGCGGGTTGCCGTCGTCGTCGGCCTCGGTGGCGGTGACCGTGGCGCTGGTGTAGCCACTGGCGGCGGCCGTGATGGTGGCGGTGCCGTTGGTCTGGTCGGCGTCCTGGGCCGCCGAGACCGTCACGTTCTGCGCCGTGTTCCAGTTGGCGGTGGTGAAGGTCAGCGTGGAGGGCGAGATGGTGATGTCGCTGTCACCGGTCTTGCTCAGGTTGACCGTGACGTTGCCGGTCGGCGCCTGGCTGAGCCTGAAGCCGACGGTCGCGGAGCCACCCTCGGGGACGCTGACGGAGGTCGGGGAGGCGACGATCGACGGGGTCGAGGTGCCGGCCACGGTGAAGGGGACCGCGGCGGTCTCGGTGGAGAGCGCCGGGGTGGCGTTGTCGTACGCCTTGGCCTTGGCGGTGTGGGAGCCGGCCGCCAGGCCCGTGGCGGAGTAGGAGTAGGGGGCGGTGGTGTCGGTGTTGACCAGCGTGCCGTCGACGTAGAACTCGACCTTGCTGACCGCGCCGTCGTCGCTCGCGGTCGCCGTGAGCGGCACGGCGGCGCCGGCCTGGTAGGAGGCGCCCGAGGCGGGGCTGGTCAGGCTGACCGTGGGCGGCTGGTTGCCGGGGGTGGTCCCGCCGCAGGCCACGCCGTTGATCGTGAAGGAGGTCGGCTTGGGGTTGGTACCGGACCAGCTGCCGTTGAAGCCGATGCTGGTCGAGGCGCCGGTGGCCAGGTTGCCGTTCCAGTCCAGGTTCTTGGCGGTGACGGCCTGGCCGCTCTGCGCCCAGGTGGCGCTCCAGCCCTGGGTGAGCTGCTGGGTGGTCGTCGGGAAGCTGAACCCGAGGGTCCAGCCGGTCAGCGGGTCACCGAGGTTCTTGACGGTCACGCTTGCGGTGAAGCCGCCCTGCCAGTCGTTGGTCGTGTAGGCGACGTCGCAGGCGACTGCGGCGTGCGCGGTGGCGGCTTGCCCGGTGGCAAGGCCGGCGGCGGCCACCAGCAGTGCCGCCGTGGTCGCCGCCCGATTACGCCAGGCGTGGCGACGCGAATTGACTCTCATGCGTGATCATCTCCAGGACGATGGTGGGAGCGCTCCCATAGTCCGGATGTTTCACCCGTGTGTACAGCTTGTTGCACGTCGGAGCCCCTGAATTAGGACCGCCCTGGCCCCTGACCTCACCGAACGGGTTTCGAACCCGATGAAAGTTTCAGAGCCCTGTCCGCGACCGGTCCGGAATGGTGCGCACCGGCCACCTGTGGACGAACTCCGAGGCGCCGCGGATCTCGCCTCCAGATCGCCTCCGGAAAGCGCGTTCCCGAGTACCGTCACCGCAACACGGACCTGGAAGCCGTTCGCGGAGGACACGCCGCATGCGGGGAAGGTCAAGGCCAGGCTGAAGGGGGTGGTGAGCTGAGGGCCGTTCACCCCCACCACGGTGGATTCCGGTGCCGTCCCGGCGAGCGGCGCTGAAATAACCGCAGCACCGGCGCCGTTGCACAGAACTCGAAGGGGTGCACGCTCCTCCCTCCCCGCGATGAAAGGCTTGCTCTCCATGGCTCTTCCACTCTCCATCCTTGATCTGGCGCACATCGGCGAGGGAGAGACGGCCGCCGACAGCCTGCGGGCCAGCGTTACCCTGGCCCAGCGCGCGGAGGAGTGGGGCTACCGGCGGATCTGGTACGCGGAGCACCACAACATGCCCACCATCGCGTCCTCGGCGACCAGCGTCCTCATCGCCCACGTGGCCGCGCACACCCGGACGATCCGCCTCGGAGCCGGCGGCGTCATGCTCCCCAACCACTCCCCGCTGACCATCGCCGAGCAGTACGGAACCCTCGAAACGCTGCATCCGGGGCGCATCGACCTGGGTCTCGGCCGGGCGCCGGGCAGTGACCAGCAGACCGCACGAGCCCTGCGCCGCGGCCCGATGGCCGCGGACGACTTCCCGCAGGACGTCTTGGAGCTGCAGGGATACCTGACCGGCGAGTCCCGGATCCCGGGCGTCGACGCGACGCCGGGCAAGGGCACCGACGTGCCGCTGTACATCCTCGGCTCCTCCCTGTTCGGAGCCAGGCTCGCCGCCGCACTCGGGCTGCCGTACGCCTTCGCCTCCCACTTCGCGCCGAACGCGCTCCAGGACGCCGTCTCGCTCTACCGGCGCGAGTTCAAGCCGTCCCGGCAGCTGGATCGCCCGTACGTCATCGCCGGCGTCAACGTCCTCGCGGCCGACACCACGGCCGAGGCGCAGGAGCAGTTCCTGGCCATGAAGCGCAGCCGGGTCAGCCTGCTGCTCGGCCGGGGCCGGAAGTTCACGCCGGAGGAGGCGGACGGCATCCTCGCCTCCCCCGCGGGGCAGCAGATCCTCCAGATGGCCACCTACTCCGCCATCGGGACCCCGGCCGAGGTGACGGACTATCTCGACCGCTTCGCCGAGAACTTCCAGGCCGACGAGCTGATCACCGTCTCGGCCTCCCCGGACCGGAAGGCCTGGCTGCGCTCCTTCGAACTCCTCGCGGAAGCCCGCGGCCTCCTCGCCACCTGACGTTCGACGGCGGCGTGAGCCACCGAAACCCGGCGTGCCACTTTCCCGGCACCGGGCGCTCCACAGGTCCCGTGTGTGACCACGATGTCCTCAAGTGCTCGATCAGGGGCCGCACGCCGTAGCCCGGCGGGGACGGGTGCCCTGAGGGCATCCGTCCCCGCCGGTCCACCTCCTCCTACGGGTCGGCCTGGCCGCCGGCACCACCTGGTCCACCGCCCTGCTCAGCAGCGGAGCCGCCGGCGCCGCCACCATGAGCCTGCTCATCCGCCTGCTCGACCATCACCGCGACAAGCGCTGAGCGGCCGACCTCGAATCGGGCCGCACCGGTCTGACCGGCGCTTCACCGGTTGAGTTTGAATCCTCGCCGGGACAGGTCCACCGGCCCGCCCCATTACCTCGGCCTTCCCTCCATCCCTCAGCTGACGGCGAGCCAGTCCAGGAGATCACCAGATGTCGCGTTTTGACACCTCGAATGGGTAACCGCTATCTATTGGCCAACCGTTAGGGGGTGACATGCAGGACGCAGTGCTGGCGATGCTCGCCAAGGAGCCGTCGCACGGGTACCACTTGCACGCTCGGCTGCGGCGGAGTCTTGGCCCGCTGGGCGAGTCGATGAACCGCGGTCAGATCTATGTGACGTTGGCCCGGTTGGAGCGAGCGGGACTGGTTGCCTGTGAGCGGGCGGACGGCCTGCCCGAACGGCCGGAGCGCAAGGTCTATGCGCTGACGCCGGCCGGGCAGCAGCGGGTGGCCGCCTGGCTGGCCGAGGTGGGCTGGCCGAAACCGGACCTGGCGGAGTTTCATCTCAAGCTCGCCGCTGCCGCCGCGGCCCGGCTGGCCGACCCGGTGGAGCTGGTGGCGGCGCAGCGCCGTGAGTTGCTGCGCCGCTTGCGTGAGGCGCAGCAGGCGGCGCTGGCCGAGCCGGCGGGGTCGGGCGCCGGCCTGCTGCTGGAAGGGGTCGTGCTGCGGTTGCAGGCGGACCTGCGCTGGCTGGATGCCTGTGAGCGGGCCTGGTCCAAGGTCGATGACGAAGTTGAAGGTGGATGAACGTGTCAAGTGCCGCGGTCCGGGCCTGCGGCCTGGTGAAGACGCACGGTCAGGGGCAGAGCCGGGTCCGCGCGGTGGACGAGGTCGACCTGGAGGTGCCGCAGGGACAGATGCTGGCGGTGATGGGACCCAGCGGCTGCGGGAAGCCGACTATCAAGTTAGGGCTCTCTTTGTAGCCGGATCGTTGTAGGCTTCCGCAGGTCAAGGGGCCTTACGGGGACCTTTCCATGCCAGTTGCCTAGGGCGCTCCCCTGCCGGATGCGTCGGCTCGCTGTCTAGGTCCAACTCTTCGGAACGGTCGGCACCATGTGGGGTCCCACATCTCCCCCCAACCCCCATAGCTGCCGACACCGGGACTGCGACCGGGTTCTGTCAAGGGCGGCTTTGCGTGTACCTGTCCCCGGTGACCTTCCAGGTGCGCTGGTTGTCCTACGGTCACAGCCGTGCTTGACGGGTTCCGGGAGCCCCGGACAATGGGGCGGCGGGGGCGCCCACCCGCACGCGCCACGCGAATCGGCGCGCGGAGCGGGCCGTGTAGACCGAACAGACGTAGCCGTCAGCGCTGAGCCCCTTCAGGCCAGATGACATGAATCTTCAGCCCTCGCTCTCTGGCTTCAGCTACGACATCTGCCGTTCCGCCGTATGCCCTGGCAGGCTTGCCGTCCCAGACGGCGAGTAGCTCGTCAGCGTGATCAAGCATGAAACGGCTGGCCACCATGTGTGACTCAGATGTGGACTCGATGAAATCCATGGCGTGAACCTGCTTGGCTCTGGCGAGTAACGCGTCGTACTCCTGGTGCGCCTCGACGGGTAGTCCTTCCCGGTACTGTCTGGCGGAGGTCACGACCTCCAGCACTCCGCCTAGGTCGATGACGGCTCGGGCGAAAATCTGATCAGCTCCGTCCGCGAGACATGACAGGCCCGTGATCGTAGGGGCATGTTCGGCAAGCAGTGAGCGAATAGCGTCGTCGATCAGGGTAGTGATCGCGGGGGAAAGGCCCCGGTGTCCGGAGACGGCGATACGGATCATGGCCTTCTTTCTATAGGAGAGTCGCGCGAAGACGCTCGTCGAACGCGCGGGCGCTACCTGTCATTGGACCGCCATAGGTTCGGCGGAACCGTCTAGCACGTTGGATGATCCGCTCTGAGCCGTAGGTGATCCCTACCGTCAGGGCGTTTGATACCAGGTGAAAAGCCTCGTCATAGTCCCCGGACATGGCCTTGGCAGTGGCGATCTCAGTCATGAGCACTCCACGTTGCTTGATGGCTGGTTGGACCGATGACAACGACTCAGCGAACGCGGCCACGGCTTCGCCTGCGCGGCCGAGTCGCACCATGACCAGTGCGCGATAGCCCGCGAGTTTCGCATCATCGAACGGGAAGACCCAAGGCCACGGCGGTGCTGCTGCCCGTTCGCTGGCAATCACTGCGGATTCAGCCTCTCGTAACGCGGCTACAGCGGCGGGGGCGTCATGGGCGGTCGCGTGGCCGAGTGCCTCAATGCTGTACAGCCATGCTCGCGCGGTTGCCGGTGGCTGTTCACCTAGTTCCCTCCGCGCTTGGGCGAGTAGGTCTAGCGCCAACATGGGATCATCGGCGTCGATCTCGAAGGCGGCCAGACTGCCGATCATGTAAGCCGCCAACAGGGAGTGTTCGGCCTGGCGGGCGCTGTCGATCGCCAAACGGTAGTAGGTGCGCGAGGTGCCGATGTCGTGCATGTCGGCATGAAGCCATGCGGCGAAACCAGCGGCTTCGCTCATCACTGCACGGATGTCACTGGCGAAGTCGGACTGGGCAGCGCGTCCGAGGACACGGTTCGCCAGATTCACATGGGCTACGGCTCCTCGGGCTAGCTCATTAGCGGGCGTCGTTGCCTCTAGGCGTCGTTGAGCGCCGGTGATGCTGGTCAAAGCGGGTGCGGTGGTTTCGTCTACCTCCGCACGTTTAGGCAGGGGTAGGGCTGCGAGAGCCGTGAAAGCTACTGCCTTGCCGAAGTCTCTGCGTTTCGTTGGATCGTCATCCCCTCGGGCGCCGAATCGGAGCAAATGAAGTGGAAGTCCGATTCAGACTGATATTTCCCGGACCTGGTCCACCGTGAGCGGCTGACGATTCCGCAGCACTTTAGAAACCCAGCTCTGGGAGTAGCCGACCGCCTCGGCTAGTTGGCCCTGCGTCCATCCGTTGACCCGCTGCACCTCAGCGAGGACGGCGGGAATGTCGCACTCCGCGAGAGCGGCTGCTACGGCGGGTGTGGACCAGAACTGAAGCGAGGGACGGCCTTGGTCCTGTCTCATAACGTTAGGTTAGGCGCGGAAGTGCTACCGCACAGATATTCGCGAGAAGAATAATCCCAGTGCTGCCAGTGCTACGGCATTAACTAGGGCCAATGCCCGCAGCGATGATCTCCTTATGAGTGCTTCTCCACTCCGTACAGCAGGGGCTACGGCTTGCGCTCAAGAGTCGCGACGCTCCTCCTGTCTGCACTAGAGGCATGGCGTAGCCCTCGTTCTCATCCAGGCTCATAAAAGAGCGGACCCGCCTCAGTGATTGCGCACTGGACGGGTCCTTGACCGCACGCTGGAGGTGCGATCCATGGATCATCCTAGAGCCGGGCGCTCTAGTGAAGCGACGACAGGGAAGCGGGACAAAGCATCCGCTGTCGTACGGCAACCAGTCGTGAAAGATCCGCAGGAGGACCGGTACATCCATCTTGTCCGGCTGGCCTGGGATCTCCGCTTGCTTGGTGCGGAGACGACGGTGGAACTCCCCCGGACCGGCGAACCGCGTGTGGTGATGCCGCGCACGGTGGGGGACCTGCGGGTGTTCGCCCTCATGCGCGGCGGGAGATGGCTCTTCTCGTGGGGGCGGAGTCAGTGGATCGACGCTCTTGACGAGAGGGCGGCGCAGCGTATCCACGAGGCGGCGCGGTGAGCCGGGAAGACGTCTACAGCGCGGTAGAGGCGATGCTCCAGCGCCGGGACGGGCTATGCATCGTCGGTACTCGCAATTTCAGCGGTGACGTGCGGTCGGCGGGGCAGGCTCGTAGATGGGTGGTGGATCTGCTGAGTCCGCATTGCTTCTCGGGCGAGGTCCTGGAGACGGTGAGGCTGTTGGTCAGCGAGGTCGTGACGAACAGCATCCTGCACAGTGATTCGGGCATTGACCCTGAGGGGCTGGTCACGGTCGCTGTGGGGCTGGGTAGGGACGTGATCCACATCGAGGTGATCGATGAGGGATCGTCGGTCAATGTTCCGGCGATGCGGCCAGCGGGTGAGGACAGTCTCAGCGGGCGGGGCCTGAACTGGGTCCATCGCCTGTCCAGCGGTTGGGGCTCTGATCATGACCCGGAGATAGGTCGCGCGGTCTGGTTCCGGCTGGCCTGCTGACCCTTTGAGCTGGTGCGGCGGTGCGTCATCCCCACGCTGATTGGCCGTCGCACCTGGCCGGGGAGGTCTCCTGAGTTTTGAGGGCGCTCGTGGAGACCTCCCCGTTGCCCGCCGGAGCTGTGAGCCCCATAGGTGGTGTGAGGTACGGGGGAAGACGTGATTCGCCCGTATCTCCCATCGCAAATGGCACTGCCCCAGGGACGGGGTGCCAGATGGAGTACGGGGAGGGGCGATCGAACAGCGGTCGCCCCTCCTGTTTTTGTGTCGGCAGACGAGCAAGATCAATTACATGATGCCCGCGGGGCCTTTTCAAGATCACGGAGCGGAGCGGCCGGCGCAATCCAAAGGAACCCGAAGGGTCCGCGTAGCGGTTGGGCCGGTGGTCGGAGCGGCCTTGGCGGGCGGGTGTTGGGCGTCACGGCCTCTCGCGATCGGTACGTCACCGATAAGACGTACTGCGCGGGCGTACGTCATTTCGTCATCTGGGGCCTCGGCGGCGGCGCGTTGACGGTCGGCGGGTGCGGTTGGCTGCGGCGGGTGGATTGGTGCGGCGGGCGGCGGGGTCTGCCTGTCCCCGCTGGGCGGGCGCGGGGCGGGACCGGCCTCCAGGCCGCATGCCCGGCCTCGATGTCCGCGCGGCGGGGACGGGCACGCCCC
>NZ_JBEXGU010000257.1:0-5178 GCF_040607515.1 Streptosporangium sp. NPDC005286
TGTTTGTTTTTTTTTTCCTGCCGGTGGTGGGGGGCGGCGTTTTGGGGGTGGGGGTGGGGGGGGGGCGGCGGGGCGGGGGGGGGGGTGGGGGCGCGGGGGGCGCGGGTGGTCGCCGCGCTGCTCTGCCTGGTGGTGGCCGAGCTCAACTCCACCAGGGGACTCGGGCCGGTCTCCGCGGTCGGGGTGACCAGCGCGATGCTCGCCATGATGACCCTGCTTCCCGCGGTCATGGTCGTCTTCGGGCGCTGGATCTTCTGGCCGCTCGTCCCGCACCACGACCCGGACGCCGAGGAGCACCCCGCCGACCACGGCAGATGGGGCGCCCTGGGCAGGAGGATCCACGCGAACCCCCGTCTGGTGTGGGTCGTCACGGTCATCGGGCTCTGCCTGTGCGCGTCCGGGCTGGCCTCCTACCGGGCGGGCGGGCTGGGCAACGCCGACGTCTTCCTCTCCAGGCCGGACTCGGTGGTCGGGCAGGAGGTCGCCGAGCGGCACTTCCCCTCGGGCGAGGCCGACCCGGTCCAGGTGGTCACCACCGAGCAGTACGTCAGGGACGTGATCGTGGACACCGCGCAGCGGCCCGAGGTCACCGCGATCTCGCTGGGCGCCGCGGGCAACGGCGACATCCTGCTCAACGTGACGGTACGCGGGGGCGACGGCGAGGAGGCCGAGCAGCACGAGGTGCTCGCCCTGCGCGACCGGCTGCGGGCGGTCGCCGCCCCGGACGTCAACGTGGGCGGCAACGTGGCGCTCATCGCCGACCTGGAGCGCGGCGCGCAGCGGGATCGGATGGTGATCATCCCGCTGGTGCTGCTCGTGGTCTTCGCGGTGCTCGCGGTGCTGCTGCGCTCGCTCATCGCGCCCATGCTGCTGCTGGCCACCGTGGTGCTGTCGTTCCTGGCCACGCTGGGAATCAGCTCGCTGGCGTTCGCGCACCTTTTCGGCTTCGCCGGGGTGGACCAGGGGTTCGTCCTGCTGGTCTTCGTCCTGCTGGTGGCGCTGGGCGTCGACTACAACATCTTCCTCATGCACCGGGTTCGGGAGGAGGCGCACCGCTACAGCACGGCGCACAGCGCGATCCTCGGTCTGGGCGCGACCGGCGGTGTGATCACCTCGGCGGGAGTCGTGCTCGCCGGCACCTTCGCGGTGCTGGTGGTGCTTCCACTGACGCAGACGGTCCAGATCGCCTTCACGGTGGCCGTGGGGGTGCTGCTCGACACGATGATCGTCCGTTCCGTACTGGTGACCGCGCTCACCCTGGACGTCGGCGACGTCGTCTGGTGGCCGAGCCACCTGGCCAGGGGCACACGCTGGTGGCACCGCGGACCGCGCCCCTACCGGCCCCCTGCCCCGGCTGTCAGACCGCGGGTCATGCTCAGGCCCCGGCGGCTCGTGCGCCCCCGCGTGGTGCTCGGATCCGGCAAGGTCGCCTTGAGAAAGAGCGAAAAAGTGGGAGGCGAGTTTAGCGGTAAATGATAAAAGGCGTTATTGCGAGGCAGATCACACCTGTGATTTACTTGCCGGTAATAAACGTGGGGGTGGATCGCCGCACACAATGCGTTTCTGCCCTTTCGAGGTGCTAATAAGCACCCGTCAGGCATTTTCCGGCCCAGATGGAAAGCGTGGCGACGGTGTTCAGCAAGAATTCCCTCCTGCCATTGTCTGCAGCGCAGAGTGGAATATGGGACGCCCAGCGGATTATCCCTGGCGAACCGCTCTGCATTGCCCAGTACATAGAGATCTCCGGCCCGGTCGATCCGGAGGTCTTCGCCGCGGCCGTGCGACTCGCCGCCGGGGAGGTCGACGCCGTTCACGTGCGGATCATCGGTGGCGAGACCGAGGAGGCGGGCCGGGTCGGTCAGGTCGTCGGGGAGTGCGAGGTGCCGTGCCCGTTCCTCGACCTCAGCGGGGGAGAGCCTGGCGACGGGGGACTCGGTGCGGAGCGGGCCGCTCTGGAGTGGATGCGGGAGGACCTGCGCTTGCCGTTCCGCGAGGACGCGCTCGTGGCCACCGCCCTGATCCGGATCGCGCCCGACCGCCACCTGTGGTACCTGCGCTGCCACCACGTGGTCATGGACGGCTACAGCGGGCCGATGATCGCCCAGCGTCTCGCCGAGGTCTACACCGCGCTGGTCGACGGCCGCGACCCCGGCCCCGGCGGTTTCCAGTCGCTGGCCACGTTGCTGGAGGAGGACGCCGCCTACCGCGCCTCCGACCGTTTCCAGGCCGACCGCCGCCACTGGCACGGCAGGCTCGCCGATCTGAGCGCGGTCCCCGCGCTCTCCTCCGGCGCCGCCGCCACGTCGCGGTTCAACCGGCGGAGCGCCACGCTGGGGGAGCGCGACGCCGCCGCGCTCACCGAGGCCGCGCTCTCCCACGGTACGGCCGTCTCCGGGTTCATGATCGCGGCGATCGCGGCCTTCGTCGGGCGCCTCACCGGCGCCCGCGAGGTGGTCCTCGGGCTGGCCGTCACCGCCAGGACCACGCCCGCCGCCCGGCGAACGCCGGGGATGCTCTCCAACGTGCTCCCGCTCCGCCTGGCGGTCTCCCCGGAGACGACCTTCGGCGAGCTGTCCGCCCAGGTCACCCGGGAGGTCGGGCGGCTGCTGGTGCACCAGCGCTACCGGTACGAGGACCTGCGCCGCGAACTCCGCGGCACAGTGGGCGACCGGCTGTTCGGCCCGGTGGTCAACATCATGCGGTTCGACTACGACCTGAGGTTCGCCGGTCACACCGCCGTCGCGCACCCGCTCTGCACCGGGCCCGTCGAGGACCTGTCGATCAACCTCTACGACGGCTCCGACGGGCGCGGAGTCCGCATCGACTTCGACGGCCACCCCGACCTGTACGGCGAGGGCCTGCTGGCCGACCATCACGGCCGTTTCCTGCGCTTCCTCACCCGCGTCGTCCAGGCGGGCCCCACCACCCGCGTCGGCGCCGTGGAACTCCTCGACGAGGCCGAGCACACGCTCCTGGCCGACTGGGGCGCCGCGCCGCGCGAGGTGCCGCCGGGCACGGCCGTCTCCCTGTTCGAGGACCGGGTGCGGCGCGCTCCCGGTGCCGTCGCCGTCGTCGCGGGGGACACCGAGATCACCTATGCCGAGCTGAACGCGCGGGCCAACCGGCTGGCCCACCATCTCATCGCCCTCGGCGCCGGGCCCGACCGTTATGTGGGCCTGTCGGTGCCCCGCTCCCTCGACATGACCGTCGCGTTCCTCGGCATCCTCAAGTCCGGCGCCGCCTACCTCCCCCTCGACCCCGACCATCCGCCGGAGCGCCTGGCGACGATGCTCGCCGACGCCGCCCCTTCCGCCGTGGTGACCCGCGCCGACGCCGGGTTCCACGCGCCGCCCGGCGTCGAGGTCGTCCAGCTGGACACCTGGACCGGCGACGGCCTGCCCGCCACCGACCCGGTGACCGGGCTGCTGCCGGAACACCCGGCCTACGTCGTCTACACCTCCGGATCCACCGGCCGCCCCAAGGGAGTGGTGGTCACCCACGCGGGCCTGCCCGCGTACGCGCGCACCGAGATCGACAGGTACGCGGTGACGGAGGACAGCCGGGTCCTGCAGTTCGCCTCGATCGGGTTCGACGGGGCGGTGCTCGAGTGGCTGATGGCCCTGTCGGCGGGTGCGGCGCTCGTGCCGGTGCCCGCCGGGGTGTACGGCGGCGAGCCACTCGGCCGGTTCCTCGCCGAGGCACGCGTCACGCACGCGTTCGTCACCCCCGCCGCGCTGGCGACGGTCCCGGTCAGACCGCTCCCCGGGCTGCGGACCCTGCTGGTGGGTGGCGAGGCGTGCCGCCCCGAGCTGGTCCGCCGCTGGTCCGCCGGGCGCCGGATGATCAACGTTTACGGGCCGACGGAGACCACGGTCGTCGTCACCTGCAGCGACCCGCTGACCCTCCCCGGCGAGACCCCGATCGGCCGCCCGGTCTACGACGCCCGCCTGCACGTGCTGGACGCCGGACTACGCCCGGTCCCGCCGGGTTCTGTCGGGGAGCTGTACGTCTCGGGACCCAGCCTGGCGCGCGGATACCTGAACCGGCCGGGGCTGACCGCCGAGCGGTTCGTCGCCGACCCCTTCGTGCCCGGCGGGCGGATGTACCGCACCGGCGACCTGGTCCGCTGGGGTGCCGACGGGCAACTCCACTACGTCGACCGCGCCGACCAGCAGGTGAAGGTCCGCGGTTTCCGGATCGAGCTGGGCGAGATCGAGGCGGTACTGGCCGCGCATCCCGACGTCGAGCAGGCGGCCGTGCTGGCCCGCCGTGACCGGGGGCCCGAGCCGGGGGGAGACCTGCGGCTGGTCGGGTACGTGGTCGGTGGCGCGGGCGCGGAGGAACTGCGCGGGCACCTGCGGCGGTCCCTGCCCGAATACATGGTGCCCGCCGCGATCGTGGCGCTGGACGAGATGCCGCTGACCGCCAACGGCAAGCTCGACCGGCGTGCCCTGCCGGAACCCGCGGGGGAGACCTCGGGGCGGGAGCCCGCGACCGACCGCGAACACCTGCTGGCCGGGCTGTTCGCCGAGGTCCTCGGCCTGCCCAGGGCCGGGGCCGACGACGGGTTCTTCGACCTGGGCGGCGACAGCATCCTCGCCATCCGGTTCGTCTCCCGAGCACGGGAGGCCGGGCTCGCGCTCACTCCGAAGCAGGTCTTCCAGCACCAGACCCCCGAGGCCCTCGCCCTCGTCGCCCTCGCCGCGGAGGAGCCCGCGGACGGCACGGATCCGGCGGGTGACGGCACGGGAAGCGTCGACGTCACCCCGATCATCGCCTGGCTCGCCGAGGGCGAAGGGCCGATCGAGGGATTCAGCCAGAGCGCGGTGCTCCGGGTACCCCCGGATCTCGGCCTCGACAACCTGACGGCCGCCGTCCAGGTCGTGCTGGACCGTCACGACGCGCTGAGGCTCCGGACATCCACGCCTCCGGCGGGTGCCGGGGCGTGGGGGCTGGAGATCGCCCCGGCTGGAGCGGTCCTGGCAGCGGACTGCGTGCGCCGGGTGGAGGTCTCGAACGTTCCAGACGAGGCGGCCGGCGAGCGCCTCGGTGTCGTGCACGGTACGGCCGACGGTGTTCCCGGTGTTCCCGGTGTTCCCGGTGTTCCCGGTGTTCCCGGTGTTCCCGGTGTTCCCGGTGTTCCCGGTGTTCCCGGTGTTCCCGGTGTTCCCGGTGTAC
>NZ_JBEXGU010000257.1:5274-8891 GCF_040607515.1 Streptosporangium sp. NPDC005286
GTTCCCGGCGGGGACGGTGCACGGGTTCGGGACGTGTCGGACGAGACGGTGGCCGGGTATGCCGAGCGGGTCCGGGGTGAGCTGGATCCCGGCGCCGGACGGATGGTACGGGTCGTGTGGTTCGACGCGGGCCACGAGCGGTCCGGACGGCTTCTGCTGGCCATCCACCACCTGGCCGTCGACGGCGTCTCCTGGCGGATCCTGCTGCCCGACCTTCTCGCGGCCTGGAGCGCCGGGAGAGAGGGCACCGAGGTACGCCTGCCCGAGCCCACCACCTCCTTCCGCACCTGGGCGCGTCTGCTCCAGGCCGAGGCCGTGAACCCGGTACGGGTGGCCGACCTTCCCGCCTGGACCGCGCTCCTCGCGCCGTCCCCGCCGGTCTCACCGGCGCGGGCCGTGTCCTCGGGCACTTTCGTCCCCGCGACCGATGGCTCACTCCTTCCCGCCGCGCCGGTACGCGAGCGGGGAACCTGGGGGGAGCGGCGGGAGATGGTCGTGGAGCTCTCCGCCGACGTGGCGGGGCCGCTGCTGGGCGGCGTGCCGGGTGCCTTCCACGGGAACGCCGACGACGTGCTGCTCGCCGGGCTCGCGGCGGCGGTCGCGAGGTGGAGCGGGCGGCGTTCCGTACTCGTCGACCTGGAGGGGCACGGCAGGCAGGAGGTCCTCCCCGGCGTGGACCTGTCCGCGACTGTGGGCTGGTTCACCGCCGTGCACCCCGTCAGGATCGACGCGGGCCCCGTTGACTGGGCCGATCTCAAGAACGGAGGCCAGGCCGCGGGCCAGGCGGTCAAGCGGGTGAAGGAGCAGCTCCGCGCTCTTCCCGACCCGCTGGGCTATGGCCTCCTGCGTTACCTCAACCCTGACACGGCCCCCGCACTCGCCGCACTGCCCCAGCCGGAGATCGGTTTCAACTATCTCGGCCGGATCACCTCCTCCGGGCTGGACTGGGAGCCCGTAGCCGGAGGGCTGTCCGGTGGCCAGGATGCCGCCGCCCCGCTCAGGCACGGCATCCAGATCGACGCGATCGCCCTCGGTGACGTCCTCCGCGTCACCTGGACCTGGGATCCCACCCGCCACGCCGACAACCGGATCGCCGAGCTGGCCGCCGCCTGGTCGGAGGCTCTGACCGGCATCTCCCGGCACGTCGGCGGCGGCCTCACCCCCTCCGACGTCGCGGTACCCCTCACCCAGGACGACCTCGACGAGCTCGGCCCCGGCCTCCAGAACGTCTGGCCGCTCGCCCCGCTCCAGCACGGCCTGTTCTTCCACTCCCTGCTGGAGGTGGACGTCTACACCGCTCAGCTGACCCTGGACCTGAGCGGCCCCCTCGACGCGCCACGGCTCAGGGCCGCCGCGGAACGCCTGGTCCGCAGGCACCCCAACCTCCGAACCTCCTTCGAGCTGCGCGGCGACCCGGTGCAGCTGGTGCACCGGCGGGTGGAGGTGCCGTGGCGGGAGGTGGCGGGGACCGACGCCGAGACGGTGGCCGCCGAGGAGCGGGCCCGGCGGTTCGACCTGTCCCGGCCACCGCTGCTCCGTTTCGCACTGGTACGGCTCGGACCCGGCAGGCACCGGCTGATCCTCACCAACCATCACATCCTGCTGGACGGCTGGTCGACACCGCTGCTGGCGGCCGAGCTGTTCGCGCTGTACTCAGGCCAGGAACCCGCCCCCGCGCCGCCGTACGAGAACTACCTGGCCTGGCTGGCCGGTCGGGACGGCGAGTCCACGCGGCGGGCCTGGGAGCGCGCGCTGGACGGTTTCGACGAGCCCGCCCTCGCCGCCCCGCACGCCCCCGCCGAGCCGGTCGCGCCCGCCAGGGTCACCGCCGAACTCGACGACGGCCGGACCAGGGCGCTCACCGCTCTCGCCCGCACGCACTCCAGCACGCTCAGCACCGTCATGCAGGCCGCCTTCGGCCTGCTGCTCGGCCGGCTGACCGGCCGCCGGGACGTCGTCTTCGGCGGTACGGTCTCCGGCCGCCCGCCCGAGCTGCCCGGGGTCGAGCGCATGGTCGGCCTGTTCATCAACACCCTGCCGGTCCGGGTCCGGCTCGACCCCGCGGAAACCGTGGGTGACCTGCTGCGCAGGCTCCGCGACGAGCAGGCGGAACTGCTGCCCCACCACCACGTCGGCCTTGCCGAGATCCGGCGCGGCCCCCTGTTCGACGCGCTGCTGGTGATGGAGAACTACCCCATCGACTCCCGTACGGCGATCGGCGACCTCGACCTGACCTCGGCGGACGTGACCGACGCGACGCACTACCCGATCACGCTGCTGGTCGTGCCGGGGGACGTGCTCCGTTTCCGGCTGCAGTACCGGCCCGACGTGTTCACCGAGGCGGAGGCCGCGGCTCTGCTCGACCGCTTCCTGAGCCTGCTGGCCGAACTGGTCGCCGAACCGGACACCGCCGCCGGCCGTCTCGACGGGTTCTCCCCGGGCGAGCGCGGGCTCGTGCCACACCACTGGAACGACACGGCCGCGGACGTGCCCCGCACCACGCTGGCCGCGCTGTTCGAGGCCCAGGTCGCGCGGACACCGGACGCGACGGCGCTGGTGTTCGAGGGGGACGAGCTGAGCTACGCGGCGTTCAACGCGCGAGCCAACCGGCTGGCCCGGCTGCTGGTGGCCGAGTACGGGGTGGGAGCCGAACGAGTGGTGGCGCTGATGCTGCCCAGGTCACCGGACCTGCTGGTCGCCATGTACGCCGTGATCAAGGCGGGCGCCGCCTACCTGCCGGTCGACCCGGAGCTTCCTGCGGCGCGGATCGCGTCGATGCTGGACGACTCATGGCCGGTTCTGGTGATCGACGGTGACTGGCTGGGCCGTGCCGACGCCTCCGGGTACCCGGCTTCCGATCTCGGTGTGCCGCTCGCGCCGGAGCATCCGGCGTACGTGATCTACACCTCCGGCTCGACGGGGCGGCCCAAGGGGGTCGTGGTCACCCACGGTGCGATCGTCAACCGCCTGCTCTGGGCCCAGTCCGAGTATCGCCTGGGTCCGGCGGACCGCGTTCTGCAGAAGACGCCGGCCGGATTCGACGTGTCGGTCTGGGAGTTCTTCTGGCCGCTTCAGACCGGCGCCACCCTGGTCGTCACCAGGCCGGACGGGCACCGGGACCCGTCCTACCTCGCCGGGCTCATCGACTCCGAACGCATCACGGTCCTGCACTTCGTCCCCTCCATGCTGGCCGCCTTCCTGGAGGCGGTGCCCTCTCCTGGTTCGCCGGAGGTGTCCGGAACGGGTACGGCTCTTCGGTTTCTCGTCTGCAGCGGTGAGGCGCTGCCACCCGCACTCGCCGACGAGGCGGCGGCCCGGCTGGGGGTGCCGGTGCACAACCTCTACGGCCCGACCGAGGCCGCGGTCGACGTCACCTTCTGGGAGCACCGTCCCGGCACGGAGACCACCTCCGTGCCGATCGGTCATCCCGTCTGGAACACCCGTCTCCACGTGCTGGATTCGTGGCTGCGGCCGGTTCCGGCCGGGGTGGAGGGGGAGCTGTACCTGGCCGGAGCGCAGCTGGCGCGGGGGTATCTGGGGCGGGCCGGGTTGACGGCGGAGCGGTTTGTGGCGTGTCCGTTTGATGGGTCCGGTGGGCGGATGTATCGGACGGGGGA
>NZ_JBEXGU010000258.1:0-8843 GCF_040607515.1 Streptosporangium sp. NPDC005286
GCACGACCGTGCCCGCCGCGATCGCGATGCCGCCGAGGTAGGGGGTCGGGCGAGCGTGGGCCCGGTGCCCGCCGGGGCGGTCGACGAGATCCCAGCGCAGCGCCAGGCGCCTCAGCGGCACGGCGGTCGCCACGCTGAGAAGGCAGGCCGTGCCTGCGGCGAGGGCGATCGTTCCGTTCACCGGGGGCACGCCGCCGGATCGCCGACGGACTCTCTGATGATCTCGGTGAGGATCCTGTCGAGAGAGCGCCGGGGAGCCCAGCCGGTGAGCGCGCGGAGCTTCGCGGTGTCCGGAACCCTGCGGGTCATGTCCTCGAATCCCCGCTCGTAGGCCTCGGAGTAGGGGACGAGGTCGATTCCGGAGGTGGAACCGGTGAACTCGATGATGAGTTTCGCCAGTTCCATGATGCTCACCTCGTCGGTGGAGCCGATGTTGAAGGTCTCACCGATGGCCGCGTCCTCGTCGAGCAGCCGGAGCAGCGCGTCGACCACGTCCGCGACGTGCGCGAAGCAGCGGGTCTGGGTCCCGTCGCCGAAGACCGTCAGCGGCGTGGCCGACAGGGCCTGCCGGACGAGGCTCGGGATCACCATGCCGTAGGTCGGACTCTGCCGCGGGCCCACCGTGTTGAACAGCCGGACGACGATCGTCGGCAGGCCGCGTTCCTTGTGATAGGCGTTGGCGAGTATCTCGTCGACGGCCTTGGCGGTGCTGTAGGCCCAGCGGACCACCGCGGGGCTGCCGAGGATTCGGTCGGCGTCCTCGCGCAGCGCGTCGGAGGAGTTCTTGCCGTAGATCTCGCTCGTGCTGGTGATCAGGATCTTCTTCCGGTACCGGTGCGCGGCCTCGATGACGATCTCCGAGCCCCGGATGTTGGTCGTCAGCGACCGCAGCGGTTGCTCGACGATCAGCTTGACGCCGACCGCGGCCGCCATGTGGACGACGACGTCGCAGCGGTGCACCAGCTCGTCGACCATGAGTTCGTCCAGGACCGAACCGTGTACGAAACGCAGCTCCGGATGGGGCCGCAGGTTCTCCAGCCGGCCCGTCGAGAGGTTGTCCAGGACGACGACGGAGTCACCGCGCGCGAGCAGCGCGTCGGCCAGGTGCGATCCGATGAATCCACTGCCACCCGTTATCAGATAGTTGGTTCTTGGTGCCGTGCTCACGGGTTCTCCTCATCACGTGCTTGGAGAGATCTCTGTTAGCGGGAGGAAGCGGTGGTTCACGCGTACGTGCCGAGCGTCGACTCGATGCCTGGAACCTGGGTTCTCTCGAACCAGCGCACCGTTGCGCGGAGCCCGTCCTCAAGCGGGACGGGACACACACCGGGGAACAGTTCGCGGAGCAGCTGGGGAGAGGCCTGGGATTGCCGGATGTCGCCCGCCCGCGGCGGCAGGTGAGTCGACTCGACCGGGCGGCCGAGGATCTCGGCGAGGACGTCTGTCAGGTGCCGGAGGGAGACCGTGGTGCCGAACGCCAGGTTCACCGGCTTCGTGCTGGTCATCCGGCGCGCGGCCGCGTCGACGAGGACCTGGGTCACCGACCTCACATAGGTGAAGTCCCGCGACTGGAGGCCGTCGCCGTGGAGCGGCACCGGCTCGCCCCGCAGCGCCGCGGAGACGAACGCCGGGATCACGGCCGCGTAGGCGTGTCCGGCGGTCTGCAGCGGGCCGTAGACGTTGAAGAAGCGGAACGGCATGACCGGCAGGCCGTAGCTGTGCGCGTAGGCCGTCGCGTAGGCCTCGCCGGCGAGCTTGCCGGCCCCGTACGGGCTGAGCGGCCTGGTGGGCAGGTCCTCGTGCTTGCGGGGTTCGGGACAGTCGCCGTACACCGAGGACGAGGAGGCGAGGATCACGTGCGGCCTGCTCGCGCGGCACGCCTCCAGCACGTGCAGGGTGCCGGTCGCGTTGACGGCGTGCGAGGCCAGCGGATCGGCCAGGGAGCGGGGGACCGAGGGCCGGGCGGCGAGGTGGATCACGTGCGTGACACCGGCCACCAGGTCCGTCAGCAGGTCCCGGTCCAGGATGCTGCCCGTCACCACCGCCGCCTCGACGCCGTCGAGGTTGCTGAGGTCCCCGCTGCTCAGGTCGTCCAGCACCGTGATGTGTCCGACCTCGGGCCGCTCCGCCAGCGCCCGGCACAGGTGCGCGCCGATGAAGCCGGCACCGCCCGTCACCAGCACCCTCATCGCGCGTTCTCTTCCGCCAGGAGCCGCCGGCCGGCCTTCCCGCACAGCGACCGGTAGAGGTGCTCGGTGTCGGAGACGAGGCGCGTCACGTCGAACGCGTGCCGCGTCCAGTCGTGGGCCGACTCACCCATCCGGCGGGCCAGGTCCGGATCGCAGAGCAGGCGGACCGTGTGCGCCGCCAGTTCGGCCGGGTCGGTCGAGGACAGCAGTCCGGTGTGCCCGTCCCTGACGATCTCGGCGACGCTTCCCACCCGGGTGGAGACCACCGGCGTGCCCGCCATGCCCGCCTCGATGAGCGAGAGCGGGGTGCCCTCGTTGTCGGAGGTCAGCACGATCACGTCGGCGGCGGCGTAGACGGCCTCCACGTCCTTCCTCCAGCCGAGCAGGTGGAAGGAGTCGCGGACGGGCTCGACGTCCCGCGCGACCTGCCGCTCCAGGTCGCCGCCCCCGCACATGACGAAGCGGCAGCCGGGGATCTGCCTGGACACGATGTCGGCCACGGCGAGGAAGCGGTCGGGCCGCTTCACCTGGGTGAGGCGGCCCACGTACGCCACGACGGGTGCGTCCGGTGGGAGTCCGAGCGCGGCGCGGGCCGTCCTGCGGTCGGGGACCGGTCCCAGCCGCACGCCGGGAGGGATCACCACGTACTGGGCGGGGCGTCCGATACCGGCCCGGAGCAGATCGTCCCTGACCTGGGCTCCCACCGTCACCAGCCGGTCCGACATGGAGGCCAGGATCCGTTCCGAGCGCACGTAGAGCCCGCGCTTGAGCGGGGAGAAGTAGCCGTGCAGGAGGTGCCCGTGGAAGACGTGCGCCCGGGCCGAGCCGACACCGGACAGGCGGGACGCCGCCCTGCCCAGAGCGCCCGCCTTGGCCGTGTGGGTGTGCACGACGTGCGGGCGGAACGCCCGCATCGCGCGGATCAGCCAGAAGAGCGCCTGGCAGTCGTCTCCGGCCTTGACCGACCGGCCGAGGCCTGGCACCCGGTGCACCCGTACCCTCGTGTTGCGCAGCTGGAGGTGGTCGCCTTCGTGCTCGTCGACGTGACCGGTGTAGAGGCGGTGGTCGAACTCTCCCGAGTCCAGTCCTTCCGACAGCCCCGACATCTGGGTGGCGGGGCCGCCGACGTTCATCCGGGCGATGATCTCCATGACACGAATCCGACCATCCGGCTTCATAGCGGCTCCTTGATGACGGGCCTGGCTCACGTCGGAGAAACTAGTTCTCCTCCCGAGCTGTTTGCCGACGCCATCACGGTGTGGGCGCGATGTTTTCCCCATTCCCTACCTAGGCATGATCTAGTTGGGACGCCCCAAGTGTTCGCAGTCCACCCTTTGATCCCTATCAGGACTGACGACTTCGTTGGTGGCCGTGATGGGAGCATGGAGAAACAATCCTTTTGCCGCTTATCTGGATACCGGTGCTCCGCCACAGGAAGATCATCTGGAGTCCGGACAGCCGAGGTCCGCGATAGGCCGCAACGACGCGATCCAGAAACCCGTCCCGAGTACGGCGACGGCCAGCGTTCCCCACCCGAAACAGAGCGATGCCTGGAACGGGCTCGACGCGGTCCGGCCGGCGACGAGAAGTACGCCCAGGAGCATGACCCCCTCCGCCAGGAGGTACGCGAGCCGCCAGCCGGGCCTGCCGAGGGCGAGGGGAAGCACGTTGGACCAGCAGACCGTTCCCTTCACGCAGGCGGCGCCCAGGAGCACCAGGGCGACCACGCCGATGTGGGCGTACCCGGGGCCGTAGGCCATGCCGATGACGGCGTCGGTCACCGGGAGCGCGACGGTGATGGTCGCCGCCCCGGCCGCGGCGAGCAGCAGGGTGGTGCGCATGACGTCCCGGATGATGGGTGCCCTTCCCGCTCCCGCCGTGGCGGTCCGGATGATCCGGGGATAGAGCATCGCGGCCACCGGGATCGCCAGGTTGGCGTAGAAGCGGCCGGGGGCCGATGCGATCTTGAGGATGGTCACCAGGGTCGGGCCGCCCAGCAGGCCCGCCAGGGTGAGGATGCCCGAGTCGGAGATCCCGGCCACGCTGGTTCCCACTGACGTCTTCACGGTGAAGGCGACCATGCCCGGCGGCAGCCGGACCCGCGCGACGGCCGGTCCCAGCTCCGCGACGAGCACCCGGGTGGCCAGCAGGTAGAACACCACCGCCATCACCAGCGCGCCCGCGGCCTGGCCCGCCAGGTAGAGCAGGGGGCCGCCGAGGAACAGTCCGCCGAGGGACAGTCCGAACGACAGGACGGCGCACCGCGTCCTGAGCACGCCCAGGGCACGCAGCCTGTCCGTCAGCGCGAAGGCCGCGCCCGCCGTACCGTACGACGCCATGGCCCCACGGGCGACGATGGCCAGAGCGAGCATGAGCGCGAACTCGTCGGAGACGGAGCCGAGCAGGCGCGCGGCCGGCAGCGCCAGGAGGCCGGCACCGGTCGCGGCCACGCCGATCGCCACGTCCCAGTGGATCAGGCGCATGAACAGCGAGGACCCCCGCCCGCTCCGCTGCTGTTCGATGGGGACGAATCGCTGGGCGGCGTTCTCCAGACAGGGGTCGCACAGCAGGAACCAGACGGCCGCGACGGACTGGGCGAAGACCACCTGACCGGATGTCTCGCTACCCGTCAGGCGTACCAGAGCGATCAGGCTGAGAGTGGGAAGAACCGCCTCGCCCAGGCCGGCGGCGGTCAGCGATGCGAAGGTTCGCAGCTGGCGCCTGCCAGGCGGGCGTATCCGGTGGACGGCGCGTCCGAGAGTGCTGGCCATGTCCTACGAGCAGACCTCGTCGTACAGCCTGTCGAACCAGTCGGCCGCCCGGCTGATGTCCACCAGCTCCCTGCTCTCCCGCGCTCCCTCGCGAAGGCGCGCGTGGATCTCCGGGCGCGTCGCCCGCAGGATGCCCTCGGCGAGGGCGGCGGGGTCCCCGGGCCTGACCAGGAGGCCGTTCCTGCGGTCCTCGATCAGATCGGGTACTCCGCCCACCGCGGTGGACACGACCGGCACGCCCGCGGCGAGAGCCTCCATGACGACCACGGGCAGCCCTTCGTAGGAGGAACTGAGCACGAGCAGGTCACAGGAGGCGATGAGCCGACCGGCGTCGGGCACGTGACCGAGCAGGCGCACGTTGCCCACGCCGAGCCCTTCGACCTGGCGGGCCACCCGCTCGTGCAGGGGACCTGATCCGGCGAGAAGGAACACCGGGCGGGGGTCTCGCTCCTCGACCCTCGCCGCGGCTTCGACGAGCAGCTCATGGTTCTTCTGCGCGCGGAAGTTGGCGACGTGCACGATCAGGAAGGCGTCCGGGGATACGCCCCACTCCTGCCTCGTCTGTGCCGATCGAGCCGCCCAACGGCGCTGTTCCGCGAGCTGGACGCCGTGCACGCGAACGGACAGGCCACGCGAGTACCTGCTGGTACGAGCACGGGCGACCTGCGGAGAGACCGCCACCGTCCGGGTGTCCAGCCAGCCCGTCGCCCGGTCGAGCAACATCGTCGGCAGCCGGTAGCGCACGTTGTGCACCGTCGAGACCAGGGCAGGGCGAGGACTCAGCAACCGGGACACGGGCCGCAGGAGTGACGCGGGAAGGGGGGAGTGGATGTTGAGGACGTCGGGCCTCAACCTCCGCACCACGAGCGCGAGGCGGGCCAGGCGGAGCCAGCGCGGGCACTCGGTGAGGTCGACGACTCCGATGCCCGCCGATCGCAGCCGTTCGCTCAGCTCGTTGGTGGAGGCCCACAGGTATACGACGGTGTAGCGCTTGTCCGTCGGGGGAGCGGCGAGCAGCCTCTCGACGAGCAGGACCTCCGCGCCGCCCACGTCCAGCGTCTTGATCACTTCACAGACGTGCAGGCCGCTCATGACGCGCTCACCGGGGCAGGGGTCCGGTCGGCGATGAGCGTCTCGTACCATTCCCCGATGCGGTCGCCCACCATCCGCCAGTCGAGGTTCGACACGGCCCGTACCCCGCGTTCGATCAGCTGGAGGCACAGCGCCTGGTCGTCGAGGACCGATCGCAGGTGCGTCACCAGGTCCTGCACGGATCCCGACTGGAAGACGCGGTAGGCGGAGCCGTCCGCTACGGCCGTGCCGAGCGAGGCGTCGGACGAGACGATGACGGCGGTGCCCAGCGCGAGAGCCTCCAGGAGGGCGAAGGGAATGCCCTCCCCGATGGCGGGAAGCCGCTGGGAGGCATGCACGACCACCTGGGCCCGGCTTACCAGCGAGTACACGTCGTCGGCGGGGATGTGCCCGGTGAACTCGATTCCCGGGCCCGTCCCGGCGAGCCGCTCAAGCCGGGCGCGTTCCGGGCCGTCACCCGCGATGACGAGGCGCGCGCCGGGGTGGTCGGTCCGTAGCCGGTGGAAGGCCTGAACGGTCAGCGCGTGGTTCTTCACCTTCACCAGCGAGCCCACACTGACGATCAATCCTGGTTCGACCGGATGTCTCTCCCGGAATCCGGCGAGGTGATCGAGGTTCAGGCCGCCGGGTATGATCCGCATCCGCCGCTCCGGTACGCCGGCCGCCAGCAGGTCCTCCCGCGGCCGTTCTCCGGCCACGATGAATCCGTCGGTGTGGCGGAAGGCCCACGGCATGATCCGCCGGTGACGCACGGTGAGGGCGCCGTGGACATGGAGCAGGAGGGGAATCCCCGCTCGCCGTGCGGCGGAGCCGAGGCCGAGCGCCTCGCGGTGGTCGCCGTGCGCGTGCACGATGTCGATCCGGTGTGCCCGGCGGAGTGTCCGCGCGCACTCCATGGCGAAGGCGATCACATCCGACCTTCTGGAGACGGCGCGGCTGGCAGCGGTCCGTGCCAGCGGAAGCGCCTTCGCGCCACCGGGGATGTCGCCCCGCCGGTGGGCGACGACCACCTCGTGTCCACGCAGCATCTGCTCGTGGCTGAGGCGCTCGATATAGCGTTCCTTTCCCCCGGGCTCGGGTGGAAGCCGGTATCCGATGTGGAGAATCCTCATGTCAACCTTCCTGATGGGCTCGATGTCCTTCCGGTCTGGCTCGACCGGGCCGACGCGTCGTCGCCTGGCGGGCCGCCGGCGGCACTTGAGGAGACCTCGTGCTCCGGGATCCGGTAGACGGCGCAGTCGCCGGAGCGGAACCGGAGCTCCGCGAAGTCCCCGATCCTGGAGGTCTGGCCGGTGTGGCGTTCGTCGACGAAGAGCCAGCGCACCCCGTAGCGCTCGCGCAGCCGCCGGATCGTGGTCGCCGAGGGCGCCCGGAAGGCGGCGTCGTTGAGGGCGAGCCGCTCACCGTCCCAGAACGGCAGGTGTTCGGGCGGGGAACCGGGGCGCCAGTGGCTCATGTTCGCGGCGGTGTAGGTCCAGCCCTCGGTCAGCACCCGCCGCTCGGACAGGGCGGCCACCCAGGACTGGCGGGTGTCGCACGGATCCTCGTATCCCCAGCGGCAGTGCGCGTCCGTGGCCACCAGGTCGTCCGGATCCGAGTGGGCGCGCAACCACCGGCCGGCCTCCAGGGCGCCCAGGGGGACGGGCGAGGCCACCGGCCTGACCGCATGAGAACCCTTTCCGATGAGGCGGTCCATGACGGAAAGGCCACGCGCGTTCCCGTAGGCGGGCAGGCCGATGGCCGCGAGCATGATGGTCACGAGCGCCCATCCGCGAAGGCCGCCGCACCTGACGACCAGGACGGCGGCCACCAGGACGACGGCCACCGCCAGCACGATGTACGGCCGGTAGAGGACGGTGTCCCCCTCGCCGGGACCGAGGGGGATTCTGACGCCGCACAGGACGGGAATCGCATAGGCGGCGACCGCCCCGGCACCGGCCGAGCACATCGCCTCTCCGAGCGACACCTGTGCGTGCCGCAGGAGGACAAGGATCCCGTAGACCGCGACGATCACCAGGTAGGGATAGGCGCCCCAGAGGAAGAAGAGCTGGCTCCGGCCGGGGTGCCCGAGCAGGAGCGCCGCGCCCATGCCCGCCGCGCCCATGCCGAGCAGGAGGACCACCGCCGGTCGCAGGAGCAGTCTCGGCCTGCACAGCAACCCGAGGATCCCGCACCACGCGACGGCCCAGCACAACAGGTAGAGCGATGCGACGGCCAGCACCGAGGCCAACGGGGGGCTCACCTGCTCGCCCAGACCGGTCAACTCGCCCCACGCGGTTCGTGCGAACGAGAGGGGGTCGACGATCAGCCCCTGTCGCACCTGACCGAACAGCGTCGCCTGCGCGAAGAGGAAGCAGGCCGCGGTCATCCCGAGCGCGGTGAGCGCGGGCCACGGCATCCGGCGCCGTCCGATCACCTCGACCGCGACCACCGCCAGCAGGCCCACCGCGAGCAGGGGCAGGTAGACGGCCTTGGCTCCCATGACCGCGACGAGGAAGACCGTCAGCAGCGGCCACCTGCCCGCACCGCGGCGCCCATGATCGAGAAGGTCGATGAGCAGCAGGACGACTGGGGCGAACAGGAGGGCCCCGAATGCCTGGGTGGGGCTCGTCCATGAAGCGTCTGGAATGCCTCCCCAGGTGAACAGGTCGCTGCTGCCCAGGTAGAGACTCGCCGCTCCGACCGAGATCGAGCCTGCGATGGCCAGGAGTGCGGCGGGGCGGGAGCCGGTGAGACGGCGGGCGATCATGGACAGCAGGACGATCAGGGCGAACATCATGGGCAGCATGCC
>NZ_JBEXGU010000259.1:0-8580 GCF_040607515.1 Streptosporangium sp. NPDC005286
GGTGGCCCGGTACCGGGCCACCGCACCACCGGCTCCATAATGGTCAATCGATCGATTGATTGATACTCTTCCTCCAGGCCGCCCCGGCCACAAAATCAAGGCATGAAAGCAGAGTTCATAAAGGTGTGGCGGCGAGAGATCACTCTCATCGCCAATCAATCGATTGGACTCCCCGTCATGTTGATCCGCAAAGGCCTCCGTATGAGAATCATCGACGCGCGGGTCCGGCTCCCCCAGCACCTGCGTGAGACCGCGACCTACAACGCCCCCTTTCGGCAGACCGAGCAGTACGACCGCGTGCTGGGACTGACCGGCAAGATGAATGAAGGCACGCTGCCCGATCTGCTGGCCGCCATGGACGCGGAAGGCATCGACCGGGCGGTCATGCACGCCGAGTCCGAGGGCGGCGAGTCCGCGGAGGCGCTGAACGAGGCGCTGGTCAAGGTGGTCGCCGAACATCCCGGCCGCTTCTCGGGCATCGGCACCGTGGACCTGTACCCGCCCCGGCCGACGCGGGCGGCCGGGCAGGTCGCCGCCGCGGCCGCCCAGGGGCTGCTCGGCGTGGCCGTACAGCCCGCCTTCTTCGGCCTGGACATCGACGACCGCGCCCTCTACCCGATGTACTCGCGCGCCGAGGAGCTCGGCCTGGTCGTCGCGGTGCACACCGGCATCACCTACTCGCGGATGCATCCCATCAGGCACGAGCGTCCCGAGTTGCTGGACCAGGTGGCCTGTGACTTCCCCGATCTGCGGCTCATCGCCTGCCACGCGGGATGGCCGTGGGCCACCGAGTTCTGCGCCGTGGCGCGCCGGCACCCCACGGTCTACCTGGAGTTCGGTGGGCTGGCCCCGAAGTACGTGTCCCGTCCGGGCACCGGATGGGACACCATGTTCGGCATGATGTCCACGGTGCTGCGCGATCAGGTTCTCTACGGCAGCGACTGGCCGGTGATGGAGCCCTCCCGCGCGCTCGCCGAATGGCGTGAGTCCGGCCTGCCCGAGCCCGCGCTGGAGGCGCTGTTCGCGGGCAACGCGGCCCGGCTGTTCGGTCTGGAACGGTCGCTCTGCGAGCGGTCATGACCCTCACCCGGCTGCTTGACGAGCGGGCCCGGCGGCACCCGGCCAAGGTGTTCCTGCGCACCCGTGAGGGCGACCTCAGCTACGCCGAGTTCCACGAGCGGTCCCGCGCGCTCTCCGCGGGCCTCGCGGCGCTCGGGGTGCGGCCGGGCGAGCCGGTCGCCGTACTGATGCGCAACAGTGCCGACGCGGTGCTGACCTGGTTCGCGGTCGCCCGCCTGGGTGCGGTGCACGTGCCGGTCAACACCTCGCTGATCGGTTCCGGCCTGGCCCATGCCTTCCAGGTGACCCGGGCGCGCGTCACGGTGGTCGACGCGGAACTGCTGCCCGCCCTGGCCGCACTGCCGCACGAGCCGTCCGGTCTGGAGGCGATCCTGGTGCGCGGCGCCGGAGACGCCCTTCCCACCTGGCACGGCACGGCGCGCGTCGCCCGCTTCGAGCGGGCGGCACTACCCGGCGTGGCCGTGGCACCGGCGGAGACCGGCGCGCTCGCACCGGCGATGATGCTGTTCACCTCGGGGACCACCGGCCCTTCCAAGGCGTGCGTGCTCTCCAACCACTACCTCGTGCGGCAGGGCGAGCTGCACGCGGAGAACCTCCGGCTGACCGGCGAGGACGTCCTGTACTGCCCGTTCCCGCTGTTCCACATCGACGCCGCCACGCTGACCGTCGTGGCGGCCCTGTCGGTCGGGGCCGTCGCGGCGATCGGCGCCGGGTTCAGCGCGTCGGGGTTCTGGGACGAGGTCCGCCGCTTCGACGCCACGGTCTTCAACTTCATGGGCGCGACCCTGACCATCCTGTGGAAGCGCCCACCTCGGCCGGACGACCGGGCGCACCGGGTCCGCCTGGCGTGGGGCGTGCCGATGCCCGCCTGGCGGGACGGGTGGGAGCAGCGGTTCGGGTTCCCGCTGCTGGAGGTGTACGGGCTCACCGACGGCGGCGTGCCGGTCTACGAGCCGCTCGACGCCCCCCGGCGCCCCGGGTCGTGCGGTCGCGTCATCTCGCAGTACGAACTCGCCATCGGCGGGGAAGACGGCTCGCCACTGCCGCCGGGTGAGATCGGGGAGATCCTGATCCGCCCCCGCGAGCCCGGCCTCGTCATGAACTCCTACCACGGGATGCCCGAGGCCACCGCCGCCGCCTTCCACGGCGAGTGGCTGCGCACCGGCGACCTCGGCCGCCTCGACGAGGACGGCCACCTTTACTTCTGCGGCCGCGCCAAGGACGGGATCCGCCGCCGGGGCGAGAACATCTCCGCCTACGAGGTCGAGCAGGTCGTGGAGGGACATCCGAGTGTGCTGGAGGCCGCGGCCGTCGGCGTGCCCAGCGAGCTGACCGAGGAGGATCTGAAGGTCTGCGTCGTGCTGCGCCCCGGCGCGAGCCTCACCGCCGAGGAACTCACCGAGCACTGCACCCGCCACGCCGCGCCGCACATGGTCCCCCGGTACGTCGAGTTCCTCGACCTGCTGCCGAAGACGCCGACCCAGAAGGTGGAGAAGTTCCAGCTCAGGCAGGCCGGGATCACCCCGGCCACCTGGGATCGAGAGGCCGCGCGTCCGGGCACTCGGGCACGTCCCGGGGCCGGAGATCTCGTGGCCGAAAACTTCGGCGGCCCCTGAACCCCCGTTACCTGGTCGGCGTATCTCAGGGGGAACGGCACGATTGATCCCTCCCACCGCAGGAAAGGGGCAGCGATCTTGATGAGCACCCGGCGGTCATCCGGGCAACGGTTCCTGACCGCCACCCTGCTGGTCTCCGCCACACTGATCGCCGGGTGCTCATCAACCGCCGTGACACCCACGTCCCCCACGCAGGCGATGGAAGTGGTCGCCGACCGGGTCGACGCGGACGTCCGCTTCTCCCAGGAGATGATCCCGCACCACCGCCAGACCATCCAGCTCGCCGACCTGGTGACCGGCCGTACCCAGAACCCCTACGTGCGCGACCTGGCCGCGAAGATCAGGCAGAGCGAGTCCGCCGACATCGACCTGATGTCCGGCTGGCTCCGGTCATGGCAGGTCGAGATACCGGCGGATGACGACCACGCCGCGCACAACATGCCGGGCATGCTGTCCGCCACCCAGATCTCCTCGCTGAAGAGACGCTCAGGCGCCGCCTTCGACAAGCTGTGGCTGAGCCTCCTTGGCAGGCACCTCGACAGCGGCGTCCGGATGGCCCAGGTCGTGATCGCTCTGGGAAGCCACCGGCCGACCGTCCAGCTGGCGGAGAGGCTCGTCACCGAGCAGCGCGCCCAGATCGGCGAGATCGGCAGGAAGCTCGCCTGAGCCACCGTACCTCCGAGCGGCGGGCCGGCCAGGAACGGCCCGCCGCTCGGCGGCATGCCACCGTTCGAACGGAGCGGAGCAGGGCAGCAGCGCGGGGCACGACCGGATCGCGGTGACGCCAGGCGGCGCCGGTACCGTGATCGGGTCCCGCCCACCGCTGGAGGCCCCATGAAGACAACCGGGAGACGGCCCGTCCTCGCCGACTCCGTCAGGATCACCGACGACGCCGTGGAGATCCTCGACCGCCGCGTCTATCCCTTCGAACACCGCTGGGTGCGCTGCGCCACCAGCGAGGACGTCGCGGTGGCCATCGAGCGGATGGTCACGCAGAGCACCGGCCCCTCCTTCGCGGCGACCGCCGGGATGATCCTGGCCGCCCGTGAGGCCCGCGACGAACCACCGGTCCTGGCGGCGGCCCGGCTGCGCGGGGCGGGCGACCGGCTGATCACGACCCGGCCCACGAACAACCACATCCGCGACGCCGTCCACGCGGTCCTGGCCGCCACCGTGGACGGACCGCTGCCCGAGGCGTCGGGGGAGGAACTGGTGGAGGCCGTGACCCGGGCCGCGACCGAGCACGACGCGGCCTACCGGGCGAGCAGCGCGGCCCTGGGCAGGCACGCGGCGGCACTGCTGGAGGACGGCGCCCGCGTCCTCACCCACTGCTGGGCCGACACCTACCTGATCGCGACGGTCGAGGCCGCGCAGCAGGCGGGCAAGCGACTGGAGTTCGTCTGCACCGAGACCCGGCCCTACCTGCAGGGAGCGCGGCTGACCGCGCCGACGCTGGTGGAGATGGGCTACCGGCCCACCCTGATCACCGACGGGATGGTCGCCTCGGTGCTGGCCGACGGGCTCGCCGACGTGGCGCTGACCGCGGCGGACCGGGTGACGATGGACGGCCATGTGGTGAACAAGGTCGGCACCCTCGGGGTGGCGCTGGCCGCCCGCGCCTTCGACGTCCCGTACTACGTGGTTATCCCGGCGCCCGACCCCCGGGCGCCGGGAATCGGCGACGTCGTCATCGAGCGGCGGGACGGTGACGAGGTCCTGCACGTGCTGGGAAGGCGCACCGCGGGCGAGGGCGTGACCGGCCACTACCCCGCCTTCGACGCCACTCCCCCGCACCTGGTGACCAGGATCGTGACCGAACGCGGCGCCTTCAGCGCCGAACGCGTGTCGGAGCACTTCGAGGCGCCGGAGCGTTCCGGGGCGTCCGAGTGTTCGGAGAACGGATGAACGGTGCCCACCGCATCGTCGTGGGCACCGGGCATCGACGACGCGCACCTTCTACTGTGGGCCTTTGATCCGCAAATACAGCGAAAGATGCTACTTCTTCGGCGCCTCTGCATCGGCGGGGGAAGGGGCACCGAGACGGATATGCACCGCCTGGGGCGAGCGATCAGGATGCCCGTCATCACGTCCGCCGCTTCCTCCGCCGTCCTATGCCGAACGGCCGGCTGCCGTAATGTTGCGTCGGCCACATTCCCGGGGCAGGTGGAGACCGTACGCCGGGTAGAGGTTGTGGAATTCGCACCCGGCGGGGTCGGAGTGCCTGCGGCGAGGTGGTCACCCTCGCCGCAGGCGCGGCCTTCAGCGCACAGCGACTCGGCCGGGCCCGACGGGTCGGCGGCGGTCCGGATGTGCCTCGGCAGCGGCCTGAGCCACATCGGGGTGATCGACGACGGCTCGGCCACCGGCGTACCGGAGGTGCGAGCGACCTTCGCGCGACACCCGGCACCGGCCGGTGATCGACCGGGGCCCGGTACGCGGAAGGCCTCCCCCGCCACAGGCGGGGGAGGCCTTCCGCGGAACCACGGCCGGATCGCGCCGCCGGGCTCAGCTGGGCGAACCTGCGGTCTCCTGCTCTCCGGCGCGGCGCCGCTCCTCTGCCTCGACCGCCTCGGCCAGCTCGTTGTCGCGGTCACGGCGGTACTCACGAAGCGAGTAGGCGATGGCGGCGGCCCAGATGGCGGCGATGATGATGTAGGCGGCCGCCTGGACGCCGCCGGAGGCGTCGACCCAGTCACTGCGCAGCAGGGTCCGCACGTTGGTCAGGACGATGACACCGCCGACGGCGGAGCCCAGGATGCGCGGCGGGATGTGGCGGACCAGCCAGGCCGCGATGGGGGCCGCGATGACGCCGCCGAGCAGCAGGACGGCCACCCAGGAGAAGTCGATGTTCTCCGAGCCGATGCCGACGAAGAAGCCGATGCTGGCGGCGATGGCGACCAGGAACTCGCTGGCATCGATGGAACCGATCACCTTGCGCGGTGCCAGGCGGCCGCTGGCCAGGATCGCCGGGGTGCCGACCGGACCCCAGCCGCCGCCACCGGTGGCGTCGACGAATCCGGCCACCAGGCCGAGGGGCGCGAGGAAGCGCTTGCGCAACGGCTTGCCCAGGTTGCCGCGCGGCAGGCCGAAGGCCGTGAAGCGGACCAGGACGTAGACACCCAGCGCGAGCAGGATGATCGACATGACCGGGGCGGCGACCTCGGTGGACAGGCCGGACAGGAAGGTGGCTCCCGCGAACGCGCCGACGGCGCCGGGGAGACCGATCTTGGCGACGACCTTCCAGTCGATGTTGTCGAACCGCCAGTGCGATACGCCGGAGGCGAGGGTCGTGCCGATCTCGGCGAGGTGGATGGTGGCCGAGGCGGCGGCGGGGTTGGTGCCGATGGCCAGGAGTAGCGTCGTCGAGGTGACACCGTAGGCCATGCCGAGGCTGCCGTCGACGAGTTGCGCCGCGAAGCCGACCAGGCCTAAGAGGATGAGCGCACGCACGACGCCCCCCTTCCCATTTTCCCTACTATGTTGATAGGAAACATAGTTATTGAACTTCAAGACGACGTCAAGTCACGTTTCAAGCAAGGCGTCTCAAGTTGTGGACATCTTCGTCTCACACGGACCGTCAGTTCGATCGACACCCGCTGTCAGGCTCCGCGTCGCCTGCCACTCTCGGCCACCGGCGACAGGAGCGCGGCCAGGCTGACGGTGTCGACGATGGCGTTTATCGAGGTCTCGATGTTCAGCCACACCGTGCGCAGTCGTACCGCCTCTCCGAAGTAGGCCACGTCCCCGGTCGGCAGACCCCGCACCGAGGTCAGCTCGCCACCGACGGCACGCAGGACGTCTCCGACCGAGATGTCCACCGGCGGCCTGGTGAGGGTGAAGCCGCCCTCGTGGCCCCGCTGGGCGAAGACGAGGTCGGCACGGCGCAGGTCGGTCAGAATGCCGCGCAGGAAACTCGCCGGGATCTCCTGTGTCTGGGCCATCGTCTCCGACTTGACAGGGACCGGATCGCTCAACGCGATGACCAGCATCGCCCTCAGTGCGTAGTCGCTCCGCGCCGTGACGTGCATCAGACAGCCCTCCGACGGTGCGCCTCTCGATGACCTCATGTGGGTTGGTTCAGATTAATCTACTATCTCTACAGGTTAACTGTGAATTATTCCCGCCGTGGGGCACGACCACGGAGCCTCCTGGCGGCCCCGGGCGACCCGCCCGTGAGAAGCCGCCCCGCGGGAAGGAGCCGACGGCGAGCACCTGGGCCACCCTGCTCGGCGCGCCGGCCGGGCTGGTCCTGCCATGGCCTGCTCTCGTCGCCAGGCGGTCGAGCCACAACACACCTCCACCGAAACCGGCAGGTGAAGCGTGATCAATCAGGCGATACCTCGCACAAATATGCGGCATAAGTACCGCCGCATATTTTGGGCAGCTCTTCAAGAGTTGATTGCCGATCTTTGCTTTGCCAAGCTCTGCACTGTGCCGGCCTGACTGGGGAGAGGGGGCGGCACCTTGGAAACCGGAGGGGTCTGTCGTGCTCGTCACGCTTGCGGCGCCAGTGGCGCCGATCGCTGCACATCAACTGTTGATCTTCCTACTCCAGGTGGGGCTGCTCCTGCTGCTCGCCCTCACCTTCGGCCGTCTGGCCGGGCGGCTCGGCATGCCCGCCGTCGTCGGTGAGCTGTTCGTCGGGGTGGTCCTGGGGCCGTCCTTCCTCGCCCATGTCGCGCCGGACCTGTCCACCTGGCTGTTCCCGCAGGACAGCGCCCAGTTCCACCTGCTCGACGCGGTCGGGCAGATCGGCGTGCTGCTGCTCGTCGGCATCACCGGCATCCACATGGACATGAGGATGGTCCGGCGCAGGGGCGCCACGGCGGCCGGAGTCAGCATCGGCGGGTTGCTGGTGCCGCTCGCGTTCGGCATCGGCGCCGGATTCCTGCTCCCGGCCACGCTCATCCCCACCGGAACCGAGCCGCTGGTCTTCGCGCTCTTCCTCGGCGTCGCGATGTGCGTCAGCGCCATCCCGGTCATCGCCAAGACCCTGATGGACATGGGGCTGCTCCACCGTAACATCGGGCAGCTCACGCTCACCGCGGGCATGATCGACGACGCGTTCGGCTGGTTCATGCTGTCGATCGTGTCGGCCATGGCCACCACCGGCCTGCGCGCGGGAAGCGTGCTGGTCTCGCTGGCCTGCCTGCTGGCGGTCGTGATCTTCGCGCTCACCGTGGGCCGCCCGCTCGTGCGGCACTCGTTCCGGCTCACCTCCCGGGACGAGGACTCCGGCTCGTCCGTCGCGACCGCGGCCGTGCTGATCCTGCTCGCCTCGGCCGCCACGCACGCGATGGGCCTGGAGGCGGTCTTCGGTGCCTTCGTCTGCGGCATGCTGATCGGTACCGCGGGCGGCGTCGAACCGGCACGGCTCGCCCCGCTGCGCACCGTGGTGCTCTCCGGCTTCGCGCCGATCTTCTTCGCCACCGCGGGGTTGCGCATGGACCTGACGTCCCTGGCCGACCCGATGGTGCTGCTCGCCGGGCTCGGCATCCTGACCGTGGCGATCGTCGGCAAATTCCTCGGGGCCTACGCCGGAGCACGTGCCAGCAGGCTCAACCGGTGGGAGGCCCTGGCCCTGGGCGCCGGGCTCAACGCGCGGGGCGTCATCGAGGTGGTCGTGGCCATGGTGGGCCTGCGGCTGGGCATCCTCAGCGTCGAGGTCTACACGATCGTGGTGCTGGTGGCGATCGTGACCTCCCTCATGGCACCGCCGATCCTGCGCTGGGCCATGGCCAGGGTGGAGCAGACCACCGAGGAGGAGCTGCGCAGGAACGAGCAGCTCGCCTGGTCGAAGCAGTCCCAGACGAACAGCGCCGACCCGCTGTAGCGGAACGCCGGCCCGGCCGCGAGGGCCGTCCGCCCCGTCCACGGACGGGGC
>NZ_JBEXGU010000260.1:0-8555 GCF_040607515.1 Streptosporangium sp. NPDC005286
CAACCCAGACCTCCTCCGCATCCGCGTCCTGCTCGGAGACTGACCAACGCGATCACGGAAAGTGGGCCAGACCCACACGCACTTGGCCGTTGACAGGCCACTACGGAGACCGTCTATGTCCAACCCGAACCCCCACCGGATCGTGAGGCCAAGCGGCGCCTGGCCATCATCCGTTACGTCGAAGAGGTCTCGGGCAGCGTCGCGCTGACGTGCCGCTACTACAGGGTCAGCCGACAGGCGTACTCGCCGCTATCTGGCCGAGGGCGTCGAGGGCCTGCGCACCCGGTCCAAGCGGCCCAAGACCAGCCCGAACGCCGCCCGAGCGTACGGCGTGGGCGCTGGTCCCGCGCCGCCCACGCGCAAACCGCCGCTGCGGTCGTTCAACGTAGAAACTTTCTGGACCCGTCTGTCTGGCCCCAGCACTCGGGGGGAATGGCCCCGTTCGATGATCAATCGTCGACGGCTGCAGTGTCGCATTCCGGCAGCGACAGCTGGCGACAAACGTGCTGATGGAGGTCGCGCTGGCGGTTCCCCTGGCCTCGACGAGGCTGACATCCGATAGAGGTTTATCCCGGTAGGGATTCGACCCTTCTCCGTAGCGCCTTTCTTCGAGGTTGGCCGGCCGCTCTGCCTCACGCGCGAAGGCAGAGCGGCGGACACAGCGTGACCTGGGAGTGTGGTGTCACCCAGGTCTGACCACATCGCGCATCTCATGGGAGAGGCGCCATGTTAGCGCTACCAAATTGCGGTGCGACCTCCCTTCGACATCCCGGCATCTCGGGTGGTGATGGCGGTGAGTAAATACAGCAGGACCGGATGTCGTCAAGAGGTAGGGGTCCTCCGTGCTCGGCGTTGCCGAGAAGGCGCCGCTGCCTGTGGATCCCCGCCCTCAGTCCGCAACTTGCGGATCTGAGGTGAAATTTTCAAGGCATGATCGCCAGCTATTTTCTCCTCTTTGCTCTGCGGAGATGGTCTCGCCATAGCTGCATTGGGCTCATGGTAAGGGCATCAATGTTGGAATGATGGGGCCGAAAATTTCGCTCAAGCATTGACATGTTTCGGATAGGTTTCCACAATGAGTCTCCGAAGCGGTCGGCCCTGCCTGATGTGGTGATCGAGTGAGGGCTGCCGGTCATGACGCCATCGTGGTGTGCCCCCGGTCCGGGGTGCGGCGTCGTTCGCCGGGTTCCCGTGTATCCCTCTTTCCGTGATTTCAGTATGGAGTCAGGCATGGGTATGAAGGCTTCCCCCTTATCTGCGCGCCGAGGTTTCGGTGCCCTCAGCAGGGTCATCAGTGCCGGCGTCGTGGGTGTCGTAGGTGCGGCGCTAATGGTGTCGGTTCCCGCGGATGCGGCCGCCAGCACGCTGGCCGCCGCTGCTCAGCAGAGCGGTCGCTACTTCGGCACCGCTATCGCCGCGGGCAAACTGGGCGACCAGACGTACACCACGATCGCGAACCGCGAGTTCGACATGATCACCGCCGAGAACGAGATGAAGATCGACGCCACGGAACCCAACCGTGGGCAGTTCAGCTTCAGCAACGGTGACCGCATCTACAACTGGGCGGTGCAGAACGGCAAGCGGGTACGGGGCCACACGCTGGCCTGGCACTCCCAGCAGCCGGGCTGGATGCAGTCCCTGTCCGGTAGCAGCCTCCGCCAGGCGATGATCGACCACATCAACGGCGTGATGGGCCACTATCGAGGCAAGATCTACGCCTGGGACGTCGTCAACGAGGCCTACGCCGACGGCAACTCCGGTGGTCGGCGTGACTCCAACCTCCAGCGAACCGGGAACGACTGGATCGAGGTGGCCTTCCGCACCGCACGGGCCGCCGACCCGTCCACGAAGCTCTGCTACAACGACTACAACATCGACAACTGGAGCTGGGCCAAGACGCAGGGCGTCTACAACATGGTCCGCGACTTCAAGCAGCGCGGCGTGCCGATCGACTGCGTCGGCCTGCAGTCGCACTTCAACAGCAACAGCCCGTACAACAGCAACTACCGCACGACCATCCAGAGCTTCGCGGCGCTGGGAGTCGACGTGCAGATCACCGAGCTGGACATCCAGGGCGGCTCGGCCACCACTTACGCCAACGTGGTCAACGACTGCCTGGCCGTGCCGCGCTGCACTGGCATCACGGTGTGGGGGGTCCGGGACAGCGACTCCTGGCTGGGCGCGAACACCAGTCCGCTGCTCTTCGACGGCAACGGCAACAAGAAGGCCGCCTACAACTCCGTCCTAAACGCGCTCAACAACGCGACCCCCAACCCCTCACCCTCGCCGAGCCCGACCACCTCGCCCAGCCCGACGCCGCCCCCAGGTGGCGCGGGACAGATCCGGGGCGTGGCATCCGGTCGTTGTGTGGACGTCCCGAACTCCACGACCACCGACGGCACCCAGCTCCAGTTGTGGGACTGCCACTCCGGCTCCAACCAGCAGTGGACCTACACGTCCGCCCAGGAGTTCCGCGTTCTCGGCAGCAAGTGCCTGGACGCCGCGGGCACCGGTAACGGTGCCAAGGTGCAGATCTACTCCTGTTGGGGCGGCGACAACCAGAAGTGGCGTATCAACTCGGACGGCTCGATCGTGAACGTCCAGTCGGGTCTGTGCCTCGACGCCGCCAACTCCGGCACCGGCAACGGGACTCTGCTCCAGAGCTACTCCTGCTGGGGCGGCAACAACCAGAAGTGGACCCGGAGCGGATCGTGAGACGGCACCTGTCGGTGCCGACCGGGATCGGGGCGGTGGTCGCTGCCGTGATCGCCGTCCTGGCCGGGCTTCTGGCTCAAACGCCCACAGCGAGGGCGGCCACGTTGACTCAGATCGGCAACTTCGGGGCGAACCCCGGCAACATCCAGATGTACCTCTACGTGCCTGACAACGTGGCTCCACGCCCCGGAATCCTGGTGGCGATGCACGGCTGCAACGGCCGGGCGACCGACTTCCACCAGCAGACGGAGTTCAGGACCCTGGCCGACCGGTATGGCTTCATCGTCATCTACCCGCAGGCCAACAAGAGCGCCAACGGCCTGTCGAACTGCTTCGACGTGTGGTCGAACGAAGCGCTCCGGCACGGGGGCGGCAGCGACCCCGTCTCGATCGTGTCGATGGTGAGCTACGTCGTGCAGCGGCATAACGGCGATCCCTCGCGGGTGTTCGCCACCGGCTTCTCCTCCGGCGCGATGGAGACGATCAACCTGCTCGCCACCTACCCCGATGTGTTCAAGGCGGGTGCTCCCTTCGCCGGCGTGCCCTTCGGCTGCCTCGGCCCGCCCGGTTGCAACGACCGGACACCGCAGCAGTGGGGCGACGTGGTCCGCAACGCCTACCCGGACTACACCGGTCCTCGGCCCCGGCTGATGGCCTGGCACGGTACTGCGGACGACGTGCTGAACTTCAGCATGTTGCAGAAGGAGGTCGACCAGTGGACCAACGTGCACGGGGTGAGCCAGACGCCCGCCTCGATGTCCAGCCCGCAATCGGGCTGGACGCGGCGGGTCTATGGGTCCGGCCAGGTCGAGGCGTACACGATCAACGGGGCGGGGCACAATCTGCCGCACTCCGGGATGGCCATCCACGCCATCCGATTCTTCGGCCTCGACAGCGACACCCCCACTCCGACGCCCACCCCCACACTGACCCCCACCCCAGGTGGTAACGGGCAGATCAGGGGCGTCGCGTCCGGGCGCTGCGTGGACGTGCCGAACTCCAGCACCACTGACGGCACGCAGCTCCAGCTCTGGGACTGCCACGGCGGCACCAACCAGAGGTGGACGCTCACCTCCGCGCAGGAGTTGCGGGTCCTCGGCAACAAGTGCCTGGACGCGGCCGGGACGGGCAACGGGGCCAGGATCCAGCTCTACTCCTGCTGGGGCGGGGCCAACCAGAAGTGGCGCGTCAACTCCGACGGCTCGATCGTCGGCGTCCAGTCGGGGTTGTGCCTGGATGCGGCCGGGACGGGCAATGGTACCCGCCTCCAGCTCTACTCCTGCCACGGTGGCACCAACCAGAGATGGAACCGGGGCGGCAACGCCTGAGAATCGCGCTCAGCGGCCCTACTGCGCGATCGGGAGAGGACTCCCGCCAGCGCGGCATGTCCGCTGGAAGAAGGACAAGCACCACCTGGTCTGGGGTGATCACCGAGAATCTCCCCAGACCAGGGAGGAGCGCGTGTCTGGCACGCCTAATGGGTGCAAGGCTCGCGTGCAGGCAGTGAGGCCCTCCATCAGCGTGGCGCGTGTGGTGTCGTCGACGTCCGCGAGCGTGCCCTCTTCGATGCCGTCGAGAGAACGGCCGATGGTCATTTACACGCGGCAGCGCCACAACGGCGACGCGAACCGCGTCTACGTCACTGGCACCTCCGCCGACGGCATGGAGACCAACATCATGCTCGGCAACTATCCCGACGTCTTCAAGGCCGGGGCGGCGTTCATGGGGGGCCGTTCGGCTGCTTCGCGAGTGAGGCGGACTACATTCTCTCGCCCGGCGCGAGCAACTGCGCCTCCGGGCGCATCAGCAAGACACCCAGCGATGGGGAGACCTGGTTCGTGCCGCCTACCCCGGATACAGCGACCTCGGCCCCGAGTTCAGCTCTGGCATGGCACCACGGCACTACGCCACCCACCAGCAGGCGATCGACCAGTGGACCAACGTGTGCGGCCTGAGCCAGACGCTCACCGGTACAGACACGCCGCAACCGAACTGGAACCGGCGCCGCTACGCCGACGGTTCCGGCACGGTCCGGGGCGAGGCGTACAACATCCAGGGCGCCGGCCACAGCCTCCCCCTGAGCGGGATGGCCGCCGCGATCCAGTTCTTCGGCCTCACCAACGGACCGAGTCCTTCGCCGTCGCCGAGCCCGTCGCCGAGCCCGTCGCCGAGCCCCGGTGTCGGGTGCAGGGTCACCTACCTGTCCAACACCTGGAACAACGGCTTCACCGCCGATGCCATCGTCGCGAACACCGGCACGACCCCCGTCAACGGCTGGACCATGACCTGGATGTGGCCGGGCAACCAGCGGGTCACCAGTGCCTGGAACGCCACCGTCGCCCAGTCGGGTTCCCAGGTCAGCGCGTGCAACGTCTCCTACGGCCGGGGCGCCACCTGTGACGGGGCATCGATCCACGCCAGTCCGACCAGCACCCTGGACGCCGCGATCGTCGCCATGGGGGACTACGCCGTGGGCGGCGATGCCGAGGCGAAGAACCGGCTCCGGCTCGCGCTCACCCGAGAGCTTGCCGCTCGGGTGCAGCGGGTGCGGATGTTCGGCTCGGCCGCCGTCGATCTGGCCTGGGTGGCCGACGGCACGATCGACGCCAACATCATGCTGTCCAGCAACCCATGGGACACCGCCGCCGGCGTGCTCATCGCCCGGGAGGCCGAAGCCGTCGTCGTCGACCTGGACGGCAGCCCGCACCGTGACGTCGCGCTCCCCCGGCCACCGAGACGAGACACTCCAGGCGAGCGAAGACCACCGCAGCCAGCAGCACGACCAGGACGACACGACCCGACCACCGAGGAACTGGGGGCTCCGCCACTGCACCCCGGCCCTCTTCGAAGATGGGCCGGAAAGGGGGCGGGACGACATGATCTAGATGATCACTGCGTCATCCAATCTGGAGGCTCGGCCGAGGTGACACGTCGCCATGTTTCCGTAGTCTGCGACGGCTTTTTTGATAGGCATTTCGAAGGGCTGATGCGCCTACGTTGATGAGATCGGCAAGCTCCATTTCTACCGCGATACTGAGCCCTCGCAGGATCAACCAGATCGCCTCATCTGTGATTGCAGTTTCGATCAGCATCAAGCCATGGAGCAGGCTGCTTTTGGCCAGATCGGGCAGATAGGCGTCCGGATTCGCTTCGGCCAACCGCTCACGTATCTCGATGGCGCGCTGAACCGCGGCCAGGCCCTCCTCCTGACGTCCCACCTCACCCAGATCAACTGACAGGTTGTTCAACACGGCGAACGAGCGGTTGAAGTTGCGTGCTTCGATCGGCGTGCCGCACATCGTGGTGAAAACCAGAGCCGAGTCCTTCCACTTCTGTTTCTGCCCGGCGTCCTTACACGCATCCTCTTGGACCCGTTACCGGTGCTTGAGGGCTGAGACGCATAGGCCGATGAGGGAGAGAGTTCTCGGAGTCCTCTGTCTTCGTGGTGTCGCGGTGGAGGAGTTGGTCACCGACGCGCGTGAGCTGTTGACTAACCCACGCGGTGACCTTGGCGACGAGCTGAGCGCCTCTTCGGCTACCCCTCGGTCTTGCGTGCGGTGAGCAGCAGGTACTCCCAGGCCATGGAGGTGGTGCCGGTGTCGTGGGTGTGGCGATGGGCGAGGGTGGCCAGGTCATGGTCCAGAGCGGTGACACGATCGGGATCGTTCGCGATGGCGCGGTAGGCGGCGACGGTCGGGCCGTAGTTGGATTTGAAGTAGTCGCGGAATGCCTCGGGTGTCGTGAACCTGTCGATCTGCACGGTCCGCCGATCGGCCGTGACATCGGTGACCTGGTCGCCGAAGAGCGCGCGGACGTATTCCGGGCGCCCCCACAAGGGCGGCGGTTGCGTGCCGGGCGGCGGCAGGGACGCGTAGGGCTTCATCGTCGCGAACATCTGGCCGATGAACCCCTCCGGCGTCCAGTTGAGCAGGCCGATTGTGCCGCCTGGGCGGCAGACGCGGAGCATCTCGTCAGCGGCGGCCTGGTGGTGTGGGGCGAACATGATCCCGACGCAGGAGAGCACGGTGTCGAACTCACCGTCGGCGAACGGCTGCGCCTCGGCGTCGGCCTGGCGCCACTCCAGCTCCACGTCGTGCCCAGCCGATGCCCTGCGTTCCGGCGTGGTCGACGTGCATGGCCCCGAGGCGTTCCGTCGGCAACTGCCTCGTTGATTCACACTCTCGGAGTTCGCCTCAGTGCCTCGACCCGCCTGATCGAAGCGGGGCTCAAACACCCCCGCGGACGAGTGACGCGCCCAGCACTCCGCTCTCCTCACCCAGAGGCTCCTCGGCGCCCTCGCCTATGCCGCGGCCACGGTGCTGCTGATCAGGGGTGACCGGGCCGAGCGGGGGTGATGACGCCGCACGGGGCCCGTACGGCGGCCGGGTGATCCGCTCGTCGGTCTCGGGGAGAACCCTGGCGCGATGAGGATGCCTGCGGCGCCGACCAGCCGGGCCGACCGCTGGGTGCCGTGACCGGTCGATGGTTCAACCCCCGAGCCTCCGTAGTTCAGGCGGCGGTGCCGGCCAAGTCCTGAGATCCCGCGTCCTCCGCCGGTTTCGGTGGGTGACTCCAATCGGTCCTTGCCGCCTACGCGAAGGTCTGGTCGACCCTCCGAGTTGACACGGCCGGTCGTACCGGCAGGACGCGGGCCGGTTCCGTCGACAGTCACGGACTCGGGGGAGTGTCCACCTGATCCCCAGCGGAAGCGCACGCGTCCTGTCAGATGGCTCCGCGGAAGAAATCGCCCAGCGCGGGGGCCAGCACGTCGTCGGACACGCCGTGCCACTCGCCCTTGAGGGTCAGGTGACGGCCTTGGGGAAGGGCCGTCGCCGCGTCCGTGGCCCAGCCACGCAGGCGGTCGTCGCTGGACTCGCTGTTGACGACCAAGGCCGGCACGGTGACGGACCGGAGGGTGTCGTGGGAGACGGCCGTGGTTATCCGGCTGTCGTAGGCGAGCGTGTGCGCGATGCCTTCCAGCAGCGGGAAAAAGGGGGCTTGGCGCATCTCCGCGGTTATCTCGGCGGGGACACCGATGCCGTTAGGGAAATGCTCGACCGCATCGGCCCGGCGATCTGCGGCGACGAGCTCGTCGATCTCGGCTGCGAGGTCGTCCTCCCGCGGCCGGTCGAGGACGATCGGTGGTTCGAGGAGCGAGAGCATCGAGATCGGCAGCCCGGCCGCCGCCCCAAGCAGGGCCAGGACCGCGCCGGAGGAGAACCCGTGGACGAACGCCGGTCCTCCGCCCGCCTCGATCACGGCCGCAAGGTCCTCCACCTCCCGTTCCACCGCGTACGGCGGGGTGTCGCCACTCTCGCCGCGTCCGCGCCTGTCGTAGGTCACGACGGTGAACCTGCCGGCAAGGTGTTCGGCGAGGGAGCGCATGGGCCCGAATCGGCGGAACCCGCCTGCCGCGTCGACCAGCACGAGCGTCGGCCCTGTTCCCGCCTGCTCGAACCCGATCCGTGTGCCGTCGCGTGACGTCACCGTGGCCATGGCGATCCCTTCGTTCGGCGGCCTCCGACGCTACAGAGCACCACCGACAAATCCGCGGGCCCGATGTCCCGTACGCGACAGCTCTGAGGCCCGGTGCTTTCGAATGTCGAAGTCCATCGCATCTCCTCATCCGGGACGTCGCGACGACCAGCGGAACGGAAGGCCGTAGGGGCGCTGGGTGGGCTGCCGTGCCCGAGTGACACCGGGCACGGCAGCCCACCCTTCCTTTGAATCGCTGCCACCTGGCCCGGTGACGGTGCGACCTGGCACCACACGGGTTCCAGGAGGTGGGGGGGCCCCGGCCGCGGGGGCGGGGGGCCGGGGGGGGGGAGGGAGGGGGGGCT
>NZ_JBEXGU010000261.1:0-8527 GCF_040607515.1 Streptosporangium sp. NPDC005286
GTGGTGATGTTGAAGCTTCCGGTGGTGCGGACGGCGACCCGGCCGGTGTGAACCCCGGCCTTCTTGCCTGCCGGGACGTTTGCCCGGACCAGGTCGCCGGTTTGGAAGCCGTGGTGCAGTTTGCTCCGTGGCCGGGCAAGACGGGGGAACCCGTATCGGTCGGGGACGGTGCGGGCGTAGGTGCCGCGCCCGGTCGCCGTGACCACCAGGACCGTGGACGGCCAGGCAGTCACGCTCTCCAGTTCGCCGACGTGCAACGCGTCCAACGTGTGGGACTTCGGAGCGCCGGTGCGGGAGCGGTTCCATTTGGTGCGCCCGCCGGAGGCGCCTGCCACGGGCAGGCCGGTGGCCTTCAGCGCCTGCCACAGTGCCCAGCGGGTGGTGTTGACGGCGGCGGCGTCGCGCAGCGGTGCTTTTGCCTGCTTGAGGATCTTCGTCAGGAGGGTGGGCTTGTCCTTGAGGAACTCCTGCACGGGGGTGGCGTTCTTGGTCTGGTTACAGCCGATGCAGGCCAGGGTCAGGTTGCTGACGCGCTCAGAGCCGCCCCGGCTGCGGGGGTGGATGTGGTCGAGGTTGAGCGGTACGCCGCTCGCGCCACAATAGGCGCAGGTGCGCCCCCACTTGGCCAGCAGGTATTCGCGGACCTCGTACCCGGCGAGGGTGCCCCGCTGGTATTCCGCTCCTTCGAGCGGCCGCCCGGCCGATAGGGCGTGGGTGTCGAAGGAGACCTTCTCCACGTGCATGGCGGTGACGGGCGCCCACCGGGTCAGCCGCGCCACCCACGACATGGTGGTGTCGACGCGGTGTCGCAGCGACGGCGCGAGCCACCCCTGCGGCTTGGTGCGGTTGGGGAACCGGGGGGAACGGTAGCGCAGGTTCCGCGACCGCCTCCCTCGCCGGTACGCAGCCCGCGAGGCGAGCCTGTCGCGGATCAGCACGCCCCGATGGTCGAGCCGGATCGCATACCGTCCGGCCCGGCTCCCGGCCTGGCCGGTGAACACCACCAGGCCGGTGTGCCTGGAGCCGGGGTCGATACCGACCTGCACGCCTGCCACGGTGGAATCAGCAGCCGACCGGTCCTTGAGACGGATGACGAACGGGGTGTGACGCACCACCACCGCCCGCCCGGCCGCCAGCAGGCGACGGGCACGGGCGGGATGGCAGGGGTCGAGCGGGTGGCCGTGCCTGTCCAGAACGAACACGACCGGGTGAACCTCACGGTTCGCTCCCTCGGACACCGAAGCGTCCTCGGGGTGACGCCGAACGGACCGGGTGCCGGTCCGCTCGATCTCCCCTCGCCCAGGTCGAACACCAGGTACCGCCGCGAGGCGGTGTCCGTGAGCCGTTTCGTGCCCACCCTCGGGCGTGTCTGCTCCCACGGATTCCAGAGCGGCGGGCTGAGGAAGCACCCGCCGGTGGGTCTGCGATCTCGTGTTCAACGTAGCCATCAAAACGCACCTCCTTGAGCTGATGGCCAGGGCTGGTCAACGCGGGGCTTCAAAGCGCATTACTGCACCTCAAGCCCCCTCCCTCAGGAGGGGGTCGTTGACGGCCAGAGTCCGACGCTGGTACTGGCGGCGCCGGCGGGACGGCCACCGCGCACCCACACGGTCGCCGCGCCTCCCGCTCCCGCTTCCGCGAGCAGCCAGTGCACCTCACCCAGATGGTAGAGGGCTACCGCCGGGGCGCCGTGGACATTGTCCACGATCGGGGTGAGGCCGAGACACCTGGCGGCGGCTGCCATCATCTCGGCCATCGTGGACGTGCCGGTGCGCAGGTAGACCATGTTGTGGCTGGGACCGAGCCCGGCGACGAGAATGCCCATGCGCCACAGGGCGACGGCCGCGTCGGTGTCGGTGGCGGTGCCCGGGACGCGCGGGTCGAACTGCCGCCGGGCGTCGCGCCACGCGTTGGTCAACGCCCGCAGGACCCTGCGGTGTAGCGTTCTGGGCACCTCGACGCGCACGGCCGGCGACCGCTTGAAGCCGGTGTCGCCGGCGTCGGCCTGGGTGACGATGGCCCAGGCCAGCCCTGACAGCAGCCGGGCGATCCGTGCCGCCACCGCCCCGCTGTGCGTCTCCACGACGGGAAGATGACGCGACGCTGTGGCGTGTGTCCCCCCGCCGGTGTTCCCGGGTCCGGTGGAGCGCAGATGTTGCCAGGCGAGCGCCGCCTCCAGCATGCCGTACCCGCCGATCGGAGCCTCCGCGAGGGCGCGGTGGACGGTGCCGCTCGCGCAGTCGAGGCGTCCGGCAGACGGTGACCTCGTGAGGGGGGGCGACGCGGTCGGGCCGGGGATCCGATAGGCGATCGGGGGGCTTGTCATGATTTCTGATCTCCTGTGCGGTCAGTTTCCGGGGATCGGCCTGTCGTCGGCGACGATCCGGCCGCCGCGGACGCGATAGGCCCACACCGTGACCGAGGAGCTGGCAAGCTCGCCGTCGCCGTTGAATCGGATCTTCGTAGTGATACCGGCGCCGGAGTAGCCGTCGACAAACTCCTCCATGTCAGAGCGTCGCGTCCTGCCGGCGTCGATGCCCCGAAGGAAGATGGTGGCGGCGTCGTAGGCCTCCGCGCTGTAGGTGCCCGGGTCGTGGTCGAAACGGATCCGGTAGCGCCGGGCGAACCCGGGATCCTTCTGCGGCGGCCGGCACGGGCAGGTGAGAACCGCGCCCTCGGCGGCCTCGGCCCCCGCCGTGCGGACGAACCCGTCGTCCTTGACCGCGTCGCCCGAGACGAAGACGGCGCTCACGCCCGCGTCGCGCAGCTCGCGCAGGAGCCGGCCGGCCTGGGTGTAGTAACCGCCGAAGAAGACCACGTCGGGGGCAGCCGATTCGACCTCGGAGACCGCGCCGCGGAAGTCGACCGGATTCGGCTGAACCGAGGCGCTCTGCACCACCAGCGAGCCGAGCTCCTTCATGACCAGCTCACTGAGGCCGCGCCCGTAGGGGCTCATGTCGTCGATGACGAACACCTTCCGCGCGAGCAGCTTCTCCTTGATGTACCGGCCGACCGCCGGTCCCTGCGCGGCGTCGCTGCCCAGGATGCGATGGAAGGTCGATCGCCCCCAGCGGCTGAGGCCGGGGTCGGTGGCCGCCGGGGTGATGGTGCTGACCCCGCCCTGGTTCAGGATCGGGTTGGCGGCCTGCGACTCGCCGGAGAACGCCGGCCCGACGACACCGATGATCGCGGGGTCGGCGACGACCTGCTGAGCGAGTTCGGGCGCCTGCTTCGGATCCCCCTGGGTGTCGAAGTCGACGAGCCCGACGGGGCAGGCCGGATTCCGGGCGTTGTGCTGTTCGACGGCGAGCAGCGCGCCTTCGCGCATGTTGCGCCCGAGGTTCATGGACTCGCCGGTGAGTGGCCCGAAGAAGGCGATACGCAGGCCGCAGCGCCCCTGATCCGGGACGCGCCCCCCGATGTCGGCGCACCCCGGCACGGCTGCCAGCAGCGCCGCCGCGGCGAAGGCGGTCAACCGGCGGGCGCTGCGCATCGATCGCCTCCAGGCGCTTAGGCCGTCCAGCCGCCGCCTGGCGGATGCCACAGCGTACGGGGGCGTCCCGCACCGCGGGCGCCTGACATGAATTCTGCGATGATGATCATGAGGATTCGATGAAGATCCGGTGAAGGGGGAGAAGTACCACGGAAACGGGAACCGATCCGATCTCCGGAGGAGAGGTTCGTCAGGAGCCTTCATCCGAGTTCCGCGATGCCCTGTGATCACGCGCGGTGACCGGGCGGGTGAACGCTCGGACGCTCCCGGCCTGCTCCGCACGCGGCTGGTCGAACTCTCCTGACAGGTCGCCACCCTCGTCTTGAACTCCTCCGGCAGATCGCTACCCTCGTCCCATGCGTGTGATCGTCGTCGAGGATGATCCCGACGTGCGTGGTGCCGTCGTCTCCGGGCTGCGTTCGGCCGGCTTCGCCGTCGACGAGGCGGCCAACTGGAGCCAGGCCGACCTCAGCATGAGCGTCAACGACTACGACTGCCTGATCCTTGACCGGATGCTCCCGGAAGGCGACTCGGCCGACGAGCTCCACCGGCGCCGTCAGGCCGGCATGGCCATACCAGCGATCATGCTGACCGCGCTCGATGACATCAGCGACCGGGTGGCAGGCCTGGAGGCCGGCGCCGACGACTATCTGACCAAGCCGTTCTCCACCGACGAACTGGTCTTGCGGGTGCGCGCCCTGTGCCGGCGCCGCACCACGATGGTCCCGCCGGTTCTGCGCGTCGGCGACGTCACGCTCGACGTGGCCCGCCGGGAGGTCCGCCGCGCCGGGGTGCTGCAAACCCTCACGCCCAAGGAGTTCGCGGTCCTTGAGATCCTGATGACCCACCAACCGGCTGTCGTCACCCGTACCGAGCTCATCGAGCACTGCTGGGACGAGCGGGCCGACCCGGCGTCCAATGTGGTGGACGTCGTCGTCAACCAGCTGAGACGCAAGCTCGGTGAGCCTGCCGTGATCTTCACGATGCGGGGTACCGGTTACCGGGCCGGGCCCGTGCGGCTGTGAACCCGCTACGTCTTCGCGGCCCCGATCCCGGCGGCAGGGGTCAGAAGGGGACGCAGCCGACGCATCTGCAGACGACCGGGCGCCTCAACGGGCTTCGGGTCCGCCTGGCCCTGCTGCTGACAGCTCTCAATGTGATGGGTCTGGCCGGTATGGGAACCGTCGCGATGGTCGTCGACCAGCAGCAGCGCGACGGTCTCGTCCGGGCGGAGCTGGAGCGCACCGCCCGGACCGCGAAAGCCCTGCTGTACTACGAGTCCGGCGCGCTGCGGCTGGACCGCCTCTTCGCCGATCCGGCGTCGAAGGGCCCGACCGCGGTGCACGTGTACGAAGGTACCCGCACCGACGTCCGCCTCGTCTTCGCGTATCCGTCGAGCCTGCCGGTGATCGCGCCAGAGGTTCTGCGCGGCCTCGCCCGGCCCGTCTGGCAGGGGCGCGGCGAACTCGCCGCGACCGTCACCAGCGTGGGGCGTCGTTCACGGTTGCTCGCGGTCCCGTTCTCGCACGCCGTCACCGGAGCGGTGTCGGGCACCATCGTGGTCGCGGTCGATCTTGAGCCCGTTCAGCGGGCCCATCGGCGGCTGGGGTGGATCCTGTTCACCGGAGGAGCGGTGTTCACACTCCTGGCCGGCTTCGGCGGGCATCTGCTGGCCCGGCGGGGCACCCAGCCGGCTGTCGAGGCGCTGGGCCAGCAGGAGCGGTTCGTCGCCGACGCGGCGCATGAGCTGCGCACCCCTCTGACGGTCATCCGGGCACTGTCGGAGGCCGCGATCAAGGATCCCGGCCGGCAGTCTCAGGCGTTGCGGCAGGTTTTGCGCTCCACCGAACGGCTTGCCGACTCGGTTGAGGCGCTGCTCATGCGGGCGCGTCTCGTCGCCGGGCTGCGAGAGCTCCAGCGGCAGCCGTTCCGCCTCGACCAGCTGGCCGAAGAGGTGGTGACCGAGACCGTGCAGCCGCCGCACACGGCGGCGGTGTCGGTCTCGCCCACGGTGGCGAGCGGTGACCCGACCCTGGTCCGCATCGCCATCCGCAATCTGGTCCACAACGCCGTCCGGCATGGCCGGACCGGTGCCGAACCCGCGACGATCACCCTCGTCGTCACCGCCGGCATGGTTATGATCAAGGATGCCGGTCCGGGTCCTGGTCCGGGCCCGGACGGCCGACCGGCGCAGCGTTTCCGTAGCGATGCGGCGGACGGCACCGGCCTGGGCCTGACCATCGCACAATGGGTGGCGGAGCTGCACGGTGGGGCACTGCGGCTTCATCCGGCGCCCGGAGGGGGCACTGCCGCGATCATGACCCTGCCCGACGAGCCGCCGCCTGACAGGCGATGACGCTCGCCGCGGCGCCGTGGCGAGGCAGCGTCAGGGAGTGGAGCGGCCGGCTCTGGCTCCGGCGGGTGAGATGGCGAACCAGCCGTTTCGGCCATGCCCGCTGGTGTCGCCGGGCATGCGATCACCGCTGTAACCGTACAGCGGCCACCCCGAGAGGGTGAGCTGCTCGGTGCCGTCGGGCCTGACGACCCTGCCGATCTTTCCCCGGTCTATGCCGACGATCCGCAGCCTCCCGATGTCGCTGACCGGCATCGGGCGCCAGATCTCGGCGCACTCGCCGACGCAGGCCGAACGTGACGGGCTCGCGTCGTCGGCGTCACTGCGGTAGAGGACGTATCCCTGGACGTCGATGACGATGAGGCCGCCGAGCCGCTGCGAGTTGACGGCGAACAGGCCGGGGCCGGGCGCGGCGCTGGGGTCCGACACTCTGGTCAGCTCCGTGTCGGGCCGGAGCGCTTCGCCGTCAGCGGCGCAGCCCGCCACCATCAGGGCGGCGACGGGTCCCGCCAGGAGCGCCGCCCACCGTGAACGTCGACTCATGGGCGCAGTTTGCCTGGACAGCCCGCCGGATGCCTCCCCGCCGGGGGTACTCGATGAGATCTTCCTTGTCGGAGACCTTTCGGCGACTGACGACTCGCTTACCCGGCCGTTTCGCCGCCTGGAGTGAGTGACAATCACATGGCTCCCTCGCGGGAGGTGTCACCGAGCGCCGGACACGGTGATCCGGGCGAGGACGACACCATCAACGATCATGGATGGCGTGACGACCCGACCCGCCACGGTCGGATCTCGGTGAACAACGATGCCGGGGGGCCGGGGGATGGAAGCCCCCTCGCGCGTCCACCCGCCACCATGTCTCTCGATCGCGAGCGTGCGGCATCTCAGGCATGTCTCAACGTATCGGATAAGCCTAACGGGTTTCACCGAACACCGGACCGGGTGCGGAGGCCCTCGACCGGAGATCGGCGGGCTGTCCGCCGCTCCCCGGCGAGCCTCCGCACGGACACGAAATGCCCCGACTGTATGTCCGTGAGATGGGAGCGCTCCCAATCACCCCAATGAGATGTATATACCCACTTCATACCGATAGTCCCACCCAAAACAGTCGGATGTAACGGTTGAGTTTCGGCATATTGACGTCCTGGTTGCCCATCGTCCACTCTTCGTGGGAGCGCTCCCAAAGCACATTGAGGAACTACCGCACCGCGAGGCCGTGTTTGTCGGGGACCGGCCCCCGGTGTCACCTCCCAATGATTCGGGCGACCACCTGAGAGGGGTCCGGAAATGTTGAACAACAAGCGGCACGGCAAGCTCGCCGCCGTAGCGGTCATGGCGGCCACCGCCCTGGCCATCACCTCGTGCGGTTCCAGCGAGCCCGCCAAGCCCGCCGCGGGCGACGGCGGCGCCTCCGCCGCGGCCGAGCCGGTGACCATCACCGTGCACACCTTCGGCGGTGGCGAGAACTTCGGCTACGACAAGGCCGTGGAGACCTGGAACGCGGCACACCCGAACATCCAGGTCAAGTACCAGAACCTGACCGACCGGTTCGAGGACGTCTACCTCCCGCAGCTGCTCCAGCGCCTGCAGGCCGGCAGCGGCGCGGCCGACATCATCGCCCTGGACGAGGGCGCGATGGGCCTCATGAAGGCCCGCCCGCAGTTCTTCACCGACCTGGCCGAGTACGGGCTGGAGAGCCGCAAGGCCGACTTCCCCGCGGCCAAGTGGGACAACGGCATCAACGCCGACAACAAGCTCTTCGCTCTCGGCACCGACATCGGCGGCATGACCATGTGCTACCGCAAGGACCTGTTCGAGAAGGCGGGCCTGCCCACCGAGCGCGACGAGGTCGGCAAGCTCTGGCCGGACTGGAGCGCCTTCAAGGCGATCGGCGAGAAGTTCAAGGCCGCCAACCCCGGCAAGGGCGACCCCAAGTTCCTCGACGGCCCGAACACGCTCTACAACGTGATCCTGTCGCAGGAGGCGCCGAAGAACGGCAACGTCGCCTACTTCGACAAGAGCAACCAGCTCGTCGTCGAGAGCAACCCCGCCATCAAGACCTCCTTCGACACGGTGAAGGACTTCAGCGAGGCGGGCCTGACCGCCAAGCTCGCCTCCTTCACCCCGCCGTGGAACGCCGCCATCAAGAAGGGCGGCTTCGCGACCATGGGCTGCCCGGCCTGGATGCTCGGTGTGGTCTCCGGCGCGGCCGGTGACGACAACAAGGGCAAGTGGGACGTCGCGTCCGTGCCCGGTGGTGCGGGCAACTGGGGCGGCTCCTACCTCGCGGTTCCCAAGCAGAGCAAGCACCCCAAGGAGGCCGCCGAGGTCCTGAACTACCTCACCGGCAAGGAGGGCCACGTCATGGCCTTCCAGGAGGCGGCGGCCTTCCCGAGCTCCATCCCGGCGCAGCAGGACCCGGCGGTCGCCGACCTGAAGAACCCGTTCTTCAACGACGCGCCGACCGGCCAGATCTTCGGCGCGTCGGTCAAGGACCTGCTTCCCGTCTTCCTCGGCGAGAAGCACGCCCAGGTCAAGACCGCGGTGGAGAAGGTCCTCGAGGGCATGGACCAGGGTTCGGTCCCCTACGACCAGGCCTGGACCAAGTTCATCGAGGCCGGCGTCAAGGCAGCGGGCTGATCCCCCTACCGACCCGCACCGGCCCGGCGGCGGTGATCCCG
>NZ_JBEXGU010000262.1:0-8521 GCF_040607515.1 Streptosporangium sp. NPDC005286
TCCCCACGCCCCCCCCCCCGCCCGCACCGCTTCCGCACCTCCGGGAAGATGCAGTCGACGTCGAGCCGGTCCTGACGGGTACCGCACCGACAGGACCTCGGCCGCCGGCGACAGCGCCCGGGACAGAGGATGGAAACAGCCGGCCGATCCGCCCTCGTCACGTGCCTCAGCCCGGCTCGCCGCCGATCTCGTCTCCGCGAAGCCGGTCGTCGATCAGTCCGCCGTATTCGCGCAGCGGCCCCGGGGTGAGCAGGCGCTGGTGCGACGCGGCCACCGGGTGCAGCCGGATATCACCGCTCACGTAAGGCACCCAGGCGTCCTCCGTCAGCGCGTACCGCGGATCCTCGTGCTCGGCCGCGATGATCAGCGTGTCCGCGGCCACCACGTCGTGCCGGTACCGGCCGCCGATCCGGATATTGTTGATCATGATACGGAACGAGGCGGCGAGCAGATCCTCGTCAAGCGAGGCGAGCGCCGTGTTGCGGGAGTGCAGGATCTGTACGAACTCGTCGTGGCGCAGGGTGCGGTCTGCGTACTCGGCGGTGTCGATCTCGAACGCCTCGAGCATGTCGAGGTAGAGACGCGAGATCTCCAGCTCGGCCACCTTCTCGATGACATCGTCGCTCAGCGGGTGCGCCGGGAACGCGTCTATCAGGGTGAGCGATTCGACCCGCCGGCCGGCCTGTTCCAGCCGGGCCGCCATCGCGTGCGCAACGATGCCCCCGAACGACCAGCCCAGCAGGCGATAGGGCCCCTCCGGCCACACCTCGAGGATCTGGCTTACGTACTCGGCGGCCATCTCCTCGATCGAGGCCGGCAACGGCTCCCCGCCCTGCAGGCCGCGGGCCTGCAGGGCGTACACCGGGACCTCCGGGTCGATGTGCGGCAGGAGCGACGCGTACGGCCAGCTGAGACCGCTCCCGGGATGCACACAGAAGAGCGGCGCCCGGCGACCGGCGGCGCGAAGGGGGAGCAGAACGCCGAACGCCTGCTCCTGCGGATTCAGGGCGAGGCGCTGCGCCAGGCCCGCCACGGTCGGGGTCTCGAACAGTATCCGGATCGGCACCTCCACCCCTAAAACCGCGCGGATACGGCTGACCAGACGGGTCGCCAGCAGCGAGTGCCCGCCCAGGTCGAAGAAGCTGTCGTCGACGCTGACCCGGGGCAGTTCCAGGACCTCGGCGTAGAGGCCGCAGAGCAGTTCTTCCTGCGGGGTCCGCGGGCTGCGGCCACCCGTGGTGGAGAACTCCGGGTCGGGCAGGGCCTTGCGGTCGAGCTTGCCGTTGACGGTCAGCGGCAACTCCGCCAAAGCGGTGACCGCGGCCGGGACCATGTACTCCGGCAGCAGCTGCGCCACATACTCCCGCAGCCCCGCGGAGTCACCCACCACATAAGCGACCAGACGGCCCTCACGCACCACCACCGCCGCGTCCCGCACCCCCTCATGCTCGCGAAGCACGGCCTCGATCTCGCCCGGCTCGATCCGGAACCCGCGCACCTTCACCTGCTCATCGACACGACCCCGAAACTCCAGCTCACCATCGGCGTTCCACCGGGCCAGATCCCCCGTGCGATACATCCGCGACCCACCCGGGGCAGCCACGAACCGCTCCGCGGTCAAACCCGGCCGTCCCAGATACCCCCGCGCCACCCCCGCGCCCGACAGATACAACTCACCCGCGACCCCCGGGGCGACCGGGCGCAGGGCAGCGTCCAGCACGTGCAGGCCCATGCCGGCCATCGGGCCACCGATCGGCACACTGTTCCCCCCGAAATCGGCCGCGACCTTGTGACGGGCCGCGAAGGTCGTGGCCTCCGTCGGCCCGTACCCGTTCACCACCGTGATCGAGGGGTGGGCCTGCCGCACCCGCACCACGGCCGACGGGGAGATCACATCCCCGCCGGCCCACACCTGCGACACCCCGGCCAGCGCCTGCAGATGATGCTCGGCCACCACCGCCAACAACCCCGCCGTCAACCACACAGCGGTGATGTCGTGGTCGACCACCGCCCGCATCACCGCCGCGGTGTCAACCGCGTCCTCTGCCACCACCACCGTGCCGCCGCCCAGCAGCGGCACCCACACCTCATAGGTCGAGGCATCAAACACCTGCGGCGAATGCCACAGCACCCGCTCATGACCGGCTGCGAAACACTCATCCGCCGCCAACGCCACAACGTCACCGTGCGTGACCAGCACGCCCTTCGGCACACCCGTCGACCCCGAGGTGTACATCACATACGCGCCACCGGCCGACCCCACCGGTACGGCGGGCTCCACCTCCATAGCCGCCGTACCGTCCAACTCCGGCAAGGTCTCCAGCACCAGCACCGGACGGCAGTCATCGATGATCGTCCGACGGCGGGCCGGTGGATACTCCGGATCCACCGGCACATACACCCCACCAGCCTTGAGCACCCCCAGCATCGCCACAATCAGATCCGCGGAACGCGGCATCAGCAGAACCACCCGCGACTCCGCCCGCACCCCATGCTCGACCAGCCACCCGGCCAGACGATCCGACCGCTCCCCCAACTCCTGGTAGGTCAGCTCACGATCACCATGACGCACCGCCGGCCCAGCCGGGTCCTGCGCCGCCACCATCTGCGGCACCGTCGACACCGGCACCCGCTGCCCGCTCACCGACCACCGCTCCAGGTCCTCACGCTCGGCGCCGGTAAGGATCTCAGCCCGGCTGACCGGTGCGTCCGGGTCGGTGGTGACCGCCTCCAGCAACCGCACCCACCGATCCATCATCCCCTTCACCGTGCCCGCGTCGAACAGATCGGTGGCGAACTCCGCCCAGCCGACAATCCCCGCAGCGCCACCGTCCTGTTCGGCGCGTTCGAGCACGTTGATGGTCAGATCAACCCGCGACACCCCCGCGTGCACCGACTCGTCGATCACCCGCACACCCGGCAGCTCGAAGTCACCCGCCGGCGCGTTCTGTAATGCGAACATCACCTGGAACAACGGGTGATGCGATGTGGAGCGCCGCGGGTTGAGCTCCTCCACCAAATACTCAAACGGCACATCCTGCTGCGCATACGCCGCCAGATCCGACTCCCGCACCCGCTCAACCAGTTCCGCGAAGGACGGATCACCGGAGGTGTCGGTACGCAACACCAGCGTGTTGACGAAGAACCCGACCAGATCGTCCAGCGCGTCATCGGTCCGCCCGGCAACCGGCGACCCCACCACGATGTCGCTACCCGCGCCAAGCCGGGTGAACAGCGCCGCCAACGCCGCCTGCAACACCATGAACACCGTCGCGCCCGTGCTCTGCGCGATCCGCCGGACTCGCTCCTGCAGATCGGGGCTGATCTCGAACCGGACCGCGTCGCCGCGGTACGACGCCACCGCCGGGCGTGGCCGATCGGCCGGCAGTTCCAGGCGCTCCGGCAACCCGGCCAGCCGCTGCCGCCAATAGCCCAGCTGCTCGCTGAACAGACTGCTGCCGTCGGTCTCGTCACCGAGCAGCCGCCGCTGCCACAGCGTGTAATCCACATACTGCACCGCAAGCGGCTCCCACACCGGAGCCTCCCCCTCGCTGCGCGCCGCATACGCCGCCACCAGATCACGAGTCAGCGGACCCATCGACCAGCCATCGGCCGCGATGTGATGCAGCAGAACCAGCAGCACCACCTCCTCGGCACCGATCCGGAACACCTCGCCACGAACGGGCATCTCGGCGGACAGGTCGAAGCCATAGCGGGCAGCCGCGTTGACGCGGTCGCTCACCTCATCGGCGGCAACGTCCACCACCTGCCACGGCACCGCTGCCCTGGGCAGGACGACTTGCCGCGGCCGGCCGTCCACCGTGGAGAAGACGGTCCGCAGGGACTCGTGGCGGGCCACCACATCGTCCAAGGCCCGGTGCAGGGCGTCGATGTCCACCTGACCGGTCAGGCGCAGGGTCAGCGGCATGTTGTAGGTCGCCGAACGGCCCTCCAACTGGTGCAGGAACCACAGCCGCTGCTGAGCGAACGACAACGGCAGCACGTCGGGGCGGGGCTGGGGCACGAGCCGGTCCCGGGCCTGGCCTGCCGCCTCGATCCGCGCGGCCAGCCCGGCCACCGTCGGGGTCTCGAACAGCGCCCGGATCGGCACCTCCACTCCCAGCACGGTCCGGATACGGCTGACCAGACGCGTGGCCAGCAGCGAGTGACCACCCAAATCGAAGAAGCCGTCGTCCACACCCACTCGCGGGACACCGAGTACCTCGGCGAACAAGCGGTTCAAGGTTTCCTCGGTGCCGGAGCGGGCGGCGCGGAACGTCCTGGACGTGAAGGTGGGGGCCGGCAGGGCCTTGTGGTCGAGCTTGCCATTGGGGGTCAGCGGGATCACGCCGATCGGCACCACCGCGGCCGGGACCATGTACTCGGGTAGTCGCTCGGCCAGATAACCACGCAGACCGGCCACGACCGCGTCCACGTTCCGGGCCGCCAAAGGCTCGTTCGCCGAGGTGTCCGCCACGCGGCAGGTGCCGGTGAGCCGCGACGTGTCCTCCGCGACGAGCAGGACGGCGTCGAAACGATCCGGCCCTTCCGCCGCCCAGGTGGTCACGACCCGATAGCCGTGCTCGGCACCCCAGGCATGCACCTGTTCGGGGTCCACCCCGTCGCTGCCGAGGCGGGCGTTGGACAAGCCGGTTACCCGTACCGGAAGGATCGCGACCTCGTCCAGAGAGGTGACGACCGGCAGATCCGCGACGTCGAGCACGGCCACGCCGGAGTGGTGCAGAGTGACCTCGTACCGATGACAGGTCAGCTCATTACGGTCCCTCCCCCGCTTGAGCCTGACCTCCGCCGAAAAGCCATTCTCGGCGGCCCACCGCTGGAACCAGCCCGGCTCCAGCAACAGCTCCTTCTCCACCAGAACCGCGTGATCGACCGCCGCCTGGATCACCGCTGCTGAGGCGTGCGCAAGCCTGGCCCGCTGAACCTGCTCCTGCAGGAGCCGGAGGGTGCCGTGGCGGCGGACGTCGCCGACCACGATCCGGCCACCCGGGGCGAGCAGGCCGGCGAGCCGGCCGAGGACCTGGGCCAGATACGCCGCGGACGGGAAGTACTGCACCACCGAGTTGATCACAATCGTGTCGAAGTGCTCGGCGGGCAGAGCGGTGACGTCATCGGCGGGCCGGCAGGACAGGTGCACCTGCGGCCAGGTGGCGGTCAGAGCGGTCAGCCGCGCGATCGCCTGCGCCGAGAAGTCCGTGGCCCAGTACTCGCTCACCTGCGGCGCGATCCGAGACAGCAGCAGACCCGATCCCACCCCCACCTCAAGCACCCGCTCCGGAGCGTGAACCAGGACGTTACCGACCGCGTGATCACGCCAGGCTCGCATCTCCTCCAATGGAATCGCATCCCCGGTGATGCTGGAGTCCCAGCCGGTGAACTCATCACCCCAGTCCACCCCCGACGACGCGGCAGCATAAGCGGACTCGTAGATGTCACGCCACTCACCGACCTGCTCACCCGCCGCGCCATCCTCGACGGCATCGGTGGCCGGGACGACGTAACCCACCAGGCGGCGCTCACCCGGCTGATCCTCGCGCGCGATCACGACAGCGTCGGACACGGCCGGATGCTCCCGCAGCACGGTCTCGATCTCGCCCGGCTCGATCCGGAACCCGCGCACCTTCACCTGCTCATCGACACGACCCCGAAACTCCAGCTCACCATCGGCGTTCCACCGGGCCAGATCCCCCGTGCGATACATCCGCGACCCGGCGGGGCCGTAGGGGTCGGCGACGAACCGCTCGCCCGTGAGACCGGGCCGGTTGAGATACCCCCGGGCCACCCCCGCACCGGCCGCGTACAACTCCCCCACCACACCCGGCGGCACCGGACGAAGCCGCTCATCCAGCACATACACCCGGGTGTCCAGCACCGGATGCCCGATCGGGGCGACCGGGCCGCTGAGCGGACCGCTCATCGACACGCACACCGTCGACTCCGTCGGCCCGTAGGCGTTCACCACCACACGATCCCGCGACCAGCGCTCCGCCAGCTCCGGCGGACAAGCCTCACCCGCCAGCACCACCACACCCAGCTCCGCCGGCTCAGCCGGCGCGACCGTGGCCAGCACCGACGGCGGCATCGTCACATGAGACACCCGACCCGACATCAACGCCCCGCCAAGCGCCTCACCCACCAGCGCCTGGCCGCCCGGCGGCACCACCAGCACCGCCCCCGACCCCAGCGCCATCACCAGCTCCCACACCCACGCGTCGAAACTCGGAGAAGAGAACTGCAACACCCGTGAGGTCGGGTCCACCCCCAGCCGCTGCGCCTGCGTCATCGCCAACGCCGCCAACCCCTGATGCGAGACCACCACACCCTTCGGCACACCCGTCGACCCCGAGGTGTAGACCACATACGCCGCCCGCGACACCACCCCGGCACCAACCGGCGCCCCGGCCGGCGCGGCAGCAGGACAGGCTGAGACATCCGGCAAACCATCCCGCAACACCACCACCGGATCCGCATCAGCCAGCATGAACTCCCGCCGCTCAACCGGATAACCCGGATCCACCGGCACGAACACCCCACCGGCCTTGGCCACCGCCAAGACAGCGACCACCAGCTCCACCGACCGCGGCAACACCAACGCCACCCGCGACTCCACCCCGACGCCCTGCGCACCCAGCCAATACGCCAGCCGATCCGACCACTCCTCCAACTCGCCGTACGACAGCGACCACTCCCCCGACTCGATCGCGGTGGCAGCCGGGTCATGACCGGCGACCAGAGCAGGCAGGTCCCGCGGCGCCACCACCGCCTCCAGCGCCCGCGGCACGAGCCGGGCCCGCTCACCCTCCGACAGCAGCTCCACCTCACCGATCCGCAGCCACGGGGCAGCCACCACCGCCTCCAGCAACCGCACCCACCGCCCCACCAGCACATCCACCGTGCTCGGATCGAACAACTCCGCGGAGAACTCCACCGATCCCGCCACCCCGGCCGGGCCACCCCGTTCATCCGATATCTCGGTGAGCGAGAACAACAGATCGAACCGGGCAGTGCCGGTACCGACGGAAAGGGGTTCCACCCGCAGGCCGGGCAGCGCGAACGCCGATCGGGGCGTGTTCTGCAACACCAACGCGACCTGGAACAACGGGTGGTACGCGGTGGTGCGCTGCGGGTTCAGCACCTCCACCAGATGCTCGAACGGCACATCCTGGTGGGCATACGCCGAAAGGCTGGTCTCGCGCACCCGCCCCAGCAGCTCGGCAAAGCTCGGATCGCCACTGGTGTCGGTGCGCAACACCAGCGTGTTGACGAACAACCCGACCAGATCCTCCAGCGCCTCGTCGGTACGCCCGGCGATACCGCCCCCCAGCGGGATGTCGCTGCCGGCCCCCAACCGGGTCAGCAACGCCGCCATCGCCGCCTGCAACACCATGAACACCGTCGCACCCGACCGCCGCGCCAAACCGACCACTCCGGCATGCAGTCCCGCCGGAAGCTGGAAGGTCAGGTTCCCCCCGGCGTAGGAGGCCACCACCGGACGCGGCCGGTCCACCGGCAGATCCAACCGCTCGGGCAACCCGGCCAAGTGCTCGGTCCAATACGCCAACTGCCGACCGAACCGGCTGGCGGGGTCGGCGTCACCACCCAGCACCTCCCGCTGCCACAACGTGTAATCGGCGTACTGGACCGGCAACGGCACCCACCTCGGGGCCTCACCCGCGCAGCGAGCGGCATAGGCGTGCACCAAATCCCGCGCCAGCGGCGCCAACGACCACCCATCACCCGCGATGTGATGCATCAGGACGAGCAGCACCGACTCTCCGGGGGCCGTGACGAACAGGTCGGCACACACCGGAATCTCCTTACCAAGCACAAAACCGTACCGGGCGGCCTGGGACAAGGCGGCATCCAGCTCATCGGGCATGACGGTGTGCACCTGCCAGCCGACGGAGCTCCCGGCGGCCGGGAGAATCCGCTGCACCGGGCGGCCGTCCACCTCGGGGAAGACGGTGCGCAGCGACTCGTGCCGCGCCACCACGTCATCCAGCGCGGCGCGGACCGCCGCCTGGTCCAAATCGCCGGTCAGCTTCAGCGTCAGCGGCATGTTGTACGTCGGCGACGGGCCCTCCAGCTTGTGCAGGAACCACAACCGCTGCTGCGCGAACGACAGGGGCAGGGCGTCGGGGCGTTCCCGGCGAGTCAGGGCCGGGCGGGTCCGGCCGCCGCTGTGCTCGATGTGGCGTGCCAGGCCGGCGACCGTCGGGGTCTCGAACAGCGCCCGGATCGGCACCTCCACCCCCAGCACGGTCCGAATACGGCTGACCAGACGGGTCGCCAGCAGGGAGTGGCCGCCCAGATCGAAGAAGCTGTCCTCCACCCCCACCTCGGTGAGGTCGAGCACATCGGCGAACAACCCGCACAGGACTTCCTCCCGCGCAGTCCGCGGACCACGGCCACCCGTGGTGGAGAACTCCGGGTCGGGCAGGGCCTTGCGGTCGAGCTTGCCGTTGACGGTCAGCGGCAACTCCGCCAAAGCGGTGACCGC
>NZ_JBEXGU010000263.1:0-8399 GCF_040607515.1 Streptosporangium sp. NPDC005286
GTACCCGCGTCAATGATGATCGCGCCATCCTGCGGCAACTCGGCCAGCGCCGCCTTGGCGATACGCTCCTTCTCCGCCGTCATCACCTCATCGCGGGCGGCCAACTCGGGTTCGAACCCCAGCCGCTCGACTGGAATGGCGCCGCCGTGCACGCGCCGCAGCACCCCCGCGCGTTCCAGCGCGGTCAGGTCCCGGCGGATCGTCTCGGTGGTGACGGCGAACTCCTCCGAGAGCGTCACCACGTCCACACGTCCGACGGTCCGCGCCCGGCGCAGGATCTCCTGCTGCCGCTCCTCGGCGTACATGCTGTTGATTCACCGCCGTTTCAATGTTGTTTCAGCTTTATTTACACCCGAGTATGTTGGAACGTCAATGGTCGGCTTCCGTCAGGCTGAGTCGAGCATGAAAAACCTAGGTGTTTACCTGGAATGCGGGCACGCATGGGCCTGAAGGGGCGGATGCCCGAGACTTTGGAGTGCGTTGGAAACGGTGACCCTCGCCGAGGGTGAGGTTCCCTCAGCCGGGAAACGAGATGTGGGCGGACGGCACGTGGGCGGTCAGCCAGACACCGTTGGCACTGATCTGGAACTCGTGACCCGCCCGGTGCATCTCGCCTGAGCGAACGACCAGCACGACCGGCCTGCCCCGGCGCGCACCCACCCGGGTCGCGGTTTCCCGGTCGGGGGACAGGTGCACCGCGTGCCGGGTCATCGGCCGCAGGCCGTCCTTCCTGATGGCGGCCACGCGCGAGCCCACCGTTCCGTGGAACAGGACCTCGGGCGGCTCGACCGCGGGAAGGTCCAGGTCGACCTCGACCGTGTGGCCCTGGTTGGCGCGGATCCGGTCACCCTCTATGGTGAAGCGCCGTTTGTCGTTGCCCGCGACCACCTGCGCGAGCTCGTCGCGGGCGATCGCGAAGCCGTGCCGCGCGGCGGCGGCGAGCAGGGCGTCGATGTCCGCCCACCCTTGCGGGCCGAGGACCAGCCCGATGCGCTCGGGCTGGTGCCGGAGGTGCGCGGAGAGATATTTGGAGACTCGAACCAGTCGTCTGCTGTCCATGGGACAACAGGATGCTGACCCGCCCCGCCGCTTTCCAGCGGGTTCGCGCGGGGCGTTTCCCGGCCTCGGAGGGACGGCCTCAGCCGTCGGCGGCCCAGCCGTGGGTGCGCTTGAGCACGGCGGCCACGCGGGCGAAGCGCTCGGCGTCGAGGATGGAGCCCTCCCGCCGGATGTCGTCCTCGTTGAGGGTGAAGATCCGGTCAAGGCGCAGGTAGGAGACGCGGTTCTCCCGGTCCCAGCGGCCGGGGCCGAGCTCCAGCCAGTCGCTCGGGTCGTCGCCGCCGCCTCGGCTGGACAGCATCAGCGCGAGCAGCTTGCGCCCGTGGCGGCCGACGACCAGCAGCGGCCGGTCCTTGCCGCGGTTCGGGTCCTCCTCGTAGGGGACCCAGGCCCAGACGATCTCGCCGGGGTCGGCGAGGCCGTCGAGGTCGGGGGAGTAGTTCAGGGTCGCCGCCCGGTCGACACGGTAGACCTCGCTGACCGCGCCCCGAGCCGGTCGGGGGTCCTCGCCAAGATCACGCACGGGCGCAGCCTATTGCAGGCGCACGGTGCCCTTCAAAGGGGGGTGGCTCCGCGAGTGAGTGGGTGCCGCCCGCTGGCCGGACGCCAGCGGGGCGGCGGTCGGTCCGGGGCATCCGGACCCGGTTCGGATACGCGGCTCAGCCGCCGCTCTTGCGGCGGAAGGAGCGCTTGGCCGCAGCCGGGCCGTGAGCACCGTGGATCTTCGAGGCGTTCTTCCCCTTGCCCCCGGCGTTCGCGTCCGCCTGGGCGAGCTTCTTGCGCTCCAGGGCCTCGCGGAACTTGCGCTTCAGTTCGTCGTCGGAACTCTCAGGCTCCTCCGGCGTGACGTCAGACATGCAGACCTCCTGATCTGGCCGATCTGGCTGATCCGGGCGGACGGTCCCACCCTGGCCAGCCGGACCTCATCCTCTCATGTTTCGAACATGGGTCCGGCTGGCTGGAACGCGTCGCGGGCCTGACCGCGAGGGCCGGTCGCCGCCGGTGCCCGCGGCGGTGCCTTTGGCGGCGGCCGGGACGTGTGGTGACACGGGAGGGCGGGCACTCCCGCTAGTTCAGGTCCATGGCCATCAGCAGCAGCAGTCCGGCGAGATGGCCGACGACCACGAAGACGATCACGAAGACGAAGACGAACTTCGCCGGGCCGTGCTCGAAGTGCCGGCCCTCCTTGAGCGCGGGGCGCGCGGCCTGGCGCTCGGCGATCCGCTCCTCGATCGACTTGCTGTGAAACATGGGGATCCTTTGCTCGCCGATACTTGGGGCGATAATAGTTTGTGCATTAATTATCGTACTATGTCGGGTGGAGGTGTGCGTGAGTGACATGACTGATCCCCTGAGTTTGGAGAGCCAGGTGTGCTTCGCCCTGGCGGTCGCCTCGCGCAACGTCATCGGGGTCTACCGGCCGCTGCTGGAGCCGATGGGGCTGACCCACCCCCAGTATCTGGTCATGCTCGCCCTCTGGGAGCAGGCGCCGCTGTCGGTCAAGGAGCTGAGCAAGCTACTGAGACTCGACCCCGGTACGCTGTCCCCGCTGCTGAAGCGTCTCGAGGCCGTTGGCTACATCCGGAGGCAGCGTGACGGCCAGGACCAGCGTGTCCTGGCAGTCTCGCTCACGCCGGAGGGCCGAGGGCTGCGGGACGAGGCGGAGAAGGTTCCGCCGGCGATCGTCAGGCGTCTGGGAATGAACCTGGAGGAACTCCAGGAGCTCCACCGGTCGCTGAACCGGGTGATCGCCGCGGCGGACGGCGCGCATCACTGATTCATGTGGAGAGGAAAGGCTCATGGCTGGAAGCCACGGAGGAAGTCCGAAGTCTTGGCTTGCGGTGATCATCATTCTGCTGGGGTTCACCGTGGGAGGCGTGGCCCTGTGCCTCGGCCCCAACTGGATGTTCTTCTGGATCGGGACCGGGATCGTCGCGATCGGCGGAGTGGTCGCCCTGGCGGTCGACATCTTCTCGGATGTCATCATCGACGCCCCTCGGGTGCCGCTGGACAACGGCAACAGCTGATCAGGCCTCCTGCAGCGCCTCCTCGACAGAGGTGAAGACCTCGAAGGAGGGGCGCAGGCCGGTGATGGCGAGAATGCGCTCCAGGGTGCCGTGCACGCCGACGAGCGCCAGACGGACACCCAGGGCGCGACTTCGCTGAAGCGCCAGGATCAGCTCCGCGACCCCGGTGGAGTCGCAGAAGGTGAGCCCCGTGACATCGGCCACGATCAGGGAAGGCGCTTCGACCTCCCATGCCCTCTCCATCTCCAGGCGGAAGGCGGGGGCGTGCCGGTAGTCGAGCTCTCCGAGCACCTGGACGACGAACACCGTCCCGAGCAGCCTCGATGAGGCGGTGAAAAAGGTCATGGTCGGCTCCTTCGCCCGCGGGTGACAGGGCGGGCTGCCCTTTTTCCTACCAGGTCCGGTGCCGCCGTGCTTCCGGAGGGCGTCAAACGACCCGGTAGAGCAGCTCGGGCCGGCCGACCCCACCGTACTGGGGAACCCGGCGGGTGATTCCGCTCTCCGTCAGGTGCTCCAGGTAGCGGCGGGCGGTCACCCGGGAGACGCCGATCGCCGCCCCGGTGGTCTGGGCCGACAGGCCGCCGGGGGATTTGCGCAGCTCCACCAGCACGGCGTCGAGAGTGGCCTGGGTCATCCCCTTGGGCAGGAGGCTCTGCGCCGGGCCCCGCAGCGCCGCCAGCGTGCGGTCCACCTCGCCCTGGCCACTGGCCTCTCCCAGGCCCTCCACCGACGAGCGGAACTCCGCGTAGTGGGTGAGCTTCTCCTTGAGCGAGGCGAAGGTGAACGGCTTGAGCAGGTACTGGGCCACGCCGACGGAGACCGCGGACCTGACCACCGACAGGTCCCGCGCCGAGGTGACCGCTATGACGTCCGACATCACGCCCGCCGCCCGCAGCGTCCGGCACACCTCAAGACCGTGCATGTCGGGCAGGTAGAGGTCGAGCAGGATCAGATCGACCGGGTGGCGCCGCAGGAAGCGCAACGCCTCCCCGCCGGACCTGGCCACCCCCGCCACCCGGAAGCCGGGCACCCGCTCCACGAAGACCCGGTTCGCCTCGGCGGTGATCTCCTCGTCCTCGACCACCAGTACCGAGATCATCACGTTTCCTTTCCATGCGGCGGCAGCCGTACGGTGAACACCGCGCCCGTCTCGCTCTCCGGGACGGTATGGGCCGTCCCCGTCGCATGGGGTGCCCGCACCGGGTGACCAGCCTCGACGGTCCCGCCGACCTCGATCGTTCCGCCCAGGCGGCGAACCGCCTGGCCGACCATGGCCAGCCCGAGGCCGCGGCCGTCGCCCTTGGTGGTCCATCCCCTGCGGAAGGCCTCGCCCGCCGTCGCGGGGTCGAGCCCCGGGCCGCTGTCGGCCACGCTGATCACGAAGGCCGTCTCGTCGGCGCGCAACCGCACCTCCACCCGGGCGGGCGGGGTTCCCGCCATGGCCGCTTCGACCGCGTTGTCTATCAGGTTGCCGACGATCGTCACCAGATCGCGGGTGTCCAGGCCGAGGTCGTCGAGCTCGCTGTCCGCGGCGATCGCCAGCTCCACCCCCCGTTCCCCGGCCGCGGCGCTCTTGCCCAGCAGCAGCGCGGCGAGCACGGGTTCGCGTACGGCGCCCACCACCCGGTCGGTGAGCTGCTGTGCGGCCCTGATCTCCGCGGTCGCGAACGCCACGGCCTGCTCGGCGCGGCCCAGCTCGACGAGGGTGATGACCGTGTGAAGCCGGTTGGCCGACTCGTGCGCGGCGGCCCGCAGGGAGTCGGCGAAGCCGCGCTCGGCGTCCAGCTGCCCGGCCAGGGACTGCAGCTCGGTGTGGTCGCGGAGGGTGACCACGGTGCCGAGCGAGCGGTTGCCGGAGCGGACCACCGCCGCGTTCACCACCAGCGTCCGCTCCCCGGTCATATGGATCTCGTCGGTGCGGTTCTCGGCAGTTGAGAGCCGCTCGCCCAGCGCGGAGGGAAGGCCCAGCTCGGTGACGTGCCGTCCGTTCACCTCGCCCGCGAGGCCGAGGAGCTCCCTGGCACCGTCGTTGCAGAGCGTCACCCTGCCCGCGTCGTCGACGAGCAGCAGTCCCTCCCGTACGGCGTGCAGGATCGCGTCGTGGTACTCGTACATCCGGCTCAGCTCGGTGGGGCCCATGCCGTGAGTCTGGCGGCGTAGCCGGGCCCCGACCAGGTAGGTGCCCGCCCCGCCGAGGGACAGGCCGAGCAGGCCGATCAGCGCGGCGCCGGCGATCTGGCCGCGGAGCCTGACGCTGATCTTGTTGATCGTGATGCCCGCGCTGACCAGGGCCCTCACCCGGCCGCGGTCGTCGCGGACCGGGGCGACGGCGCGGACCGAGGGACCGAGCGTGCCGGTGTAGGTCTCGGTGAAGGTCTGCCCGGCCAGGGCGGGTGCGGTGTTGCCGAGGAAGCGGTGGCCGATCTGGGCCGGGTTGGGATGCGTGTAGCGCACGCCGTCCAGACTCATGATCGTGATGAAGTCGACCCCGGTCTCCCGCCTCACCCGTTCCGCGTACGGCTGCAGGACCGCCGAATCGCCCAGGGAGGCGAGGACGGAGGGGGAGTCGGCCACGCTGATCGTCACCGCCCTGGCGGTGCCGACGGCCTCCTCGACGAGCAGGTCGCGCATCTGCAGGAAGGCGAGCAGCGCGCCACCGGTCACGGTGACGCCCACGACGACGATCTGCAGCGCCAGCATCTGCCTGGCCAGACTCCAGCCACGCACCTGTTTGGAAAGCTCCCGCAAGTTCACGAACGAAATGTACGCAATGGTGACTTAGATCACAGCGTCGGCGGATAGTCGCTCGACCGGATTTTTCTTCTACCACGGTGGAGACACGCATGAGCGCGGCCCGAGACAGAACACACTACCTGTACATAGCCGTGATCGCCGCCGTGATCGCCGGCGTCGCGGTCGGGCTCGTCGCTCCCGATATCGGCAAGGAGCTGAAGCCACTCGGCACCGCCTTCGTCGCCCTGATCAAGATGATGATCAGCCCGATCATCTTCTGCACCATCGTGCTCGGCGTCGGATCCGTCACCAAGGCCGCCAAGGTCGGCAAGGTCGGCGGTCTCGCACTCGGCTACTTCCTCGCCATGTCGACGGTCGCGCTGGGCATCGGCCTGATCGTGGGCAACCTGATCGACCCCGGGCAGGGCCTCGCGCTCACCGACGAGCTCCGCAAGGCCGCCGAGGCCGAGGCGGCCAAGGGCGGCGAGAGCGACACGGTGACGTTCCTGCTCGGGATCATCCCCACCACGCTGGTGTCGGCGTTCACCGAGGGTGAGGTGCTGCAGACCCTGCTCGTCGCGTTGCTCGCCGGGTTCGCCCTGCAGGCGATGGGCGAGCGCGGCAGGCCCGTGCTGAACGGCATCGCGCACATCCAGCGGCTCGTCTTCCGGATCCTCGCCATGATCATGTGGGCCGCCCCCGTCGGTGCCTTCGGCGCGATGGCCGCGGTCGTCGGCGCCACCGGCGTGGACGCGCTCAAGAGCCTCGGCGTCATCATGCTCGCCTTCTACGTGACCTGCCTGCTCTTCGTGTTCGTCATCCTCGGTCCGATGCTCTGGCTGGTGGCGCGGATCGGGCTGCCCTCGCTCCTGCGCTACCTGGGCAGGGAGTTCCTGCTGATCCTGTCGACCTCGTCGTCGGAGTCGGCACTGCCGCGGCTGATCGCCAAGATGGAGCACCTCGGCGTGAGCAGGCCGGTCGCCGGGATCACCGTGCCGACCGGTTACTCCTTCAACCTGGACGGCACCGCCATCTACCTCACCATGGCCACGCTGTTCGTCGCGAGCGCCACCGGCGCACCGCTCTCCTTCGGCGAGCAGATCTCCCTGCTGGTCTTCATGATGATCGCGTCGAAGGGCGCCGCCGGGGTCACCGGCGCCGGCCTGGCCACCCTCGCCGGGGGCCTGCAGTCCCATCGCCCCGACCTGGTCGACGGTGTCGGTCTCATCGTCGGCATCGACCGCTTCATGTCCGAGGCGCGGGCGCTGACCAACTTCGCGGGCAACGCGGTCGCCACGGTCCTGGTCGGCACCTGGACCGGCGAGTTCGACCGGGAGCGCGCGGCCGAGGTGCTGGCGGGGAGGGTCCCGTTCGACGAGACGACCCTCCTGGACGACGACGATGACGGCGACGACACCCCGCCCGCCGCGCGCTCGGACGACCCGGTGATGTCACCGGCATAGCGGGAAACCGGGCGGCGGGCGTACGGGCCGGTGCCGGACACTCGTCTCGGGGGAGCGAGTGTCCGGCACCGGCCCGTATCAGTTCGTCTCGCCGCCCAACGAGATCACCGCCGGGGCCGACGCGGGGCGGGTTCGCCTGCTGCTTCCCCGACCCGGATGAGATCGCCCTGGAGTTCGTACAGCCACCGCCACGCTGACGAACTCCCAGGATCCAGCGGCGTTGACACCCCCGTTGGAGCGCCCTAGCTTGTGCAAACTCAAACGATCGATCGTAAAGGAGCGGTGGATGGCCGTCATCGATGCCCACCAGCACTTCTGGAACCTGGAGACGGGTTCCTACTCCTGGCTGACGCCGGAGGCGGGGCCGATCCACCGCACCTTCGCCCCCGAAGAGCTCCTCGGGCAGCTCGCCGACGCAGGTGTGGAGCGGACCGTGCTGGTCCAGGCCGCCGACGCCTACGCCGACACCGACGCGATGCTGGCGCAGGCGGACGCCCACGACTTCATCGCCGCCGTGGTGGGCTGGGTTCCGCTGAACCGGCCGGACGAGGCCGCCGAGGCGCTGGAGCGCTATGGACGGCACCCGAGGTTCGCCGGGGTCAGGCATCTCATCCACGACGATCCCGACCCCGACTGGGTGATCCAGGACTCGGTGGTCGAGGGGCTGGGCCTCCTCGCGGCGGCGGGGCTGCCGTTCGACGTGGTCGCGGTGCTGCCCAGGCACCTGGAGCACGTGCCGGTCCTCGCCGAGCGTGTCCCCGGGCTGCGGCTGGTCATCGACCACCTGGCCAAGCCGCCGATCAGGGAGAAGGGCTGGGAGCCGTGGGCGTCGCTGATCGCCCGAGCCGCCGAGCATCCCAATGTGCACGCCAAGGTGTCCGGCCTCAACACCGCCGCCGACGCCGAGACCTGGACCGCCGAGGACCTCCGCCCCTACGTCGACCACGCGATCGAGGTGTTCGGCCCCGACCGGCTGATGTTCGGCAGTGACTGGCCGGTGGCCATCCTCGCCGGAGACTACGCCAAGGTGTGGCGGGAGACGGGAGTGCTGCTCGCGGGCCTTGGCGAGAACGACCGCGCGGCCGTACTCGGAGGTACGGCCGCCCCCGAGATAGGG
>NZ_JBEXGU010000264.1:0-8382 GCF_040607515.1 Streptosporangium sp. NPDC005286
GGCCCCCGCGGCCCACCCCCGGGCCCCGCCCGCTCCCCGCCCTCACGAGCCCCCCCGCGGGCCCCCCCCGGGCGGCCGGGGGGCCGGGGTCCCACCGGGCCCCGGGGCCGGGGTGCGCCCCGGCCCGGCGGGGGCCCCGGAGCGCGCAGGGATGGTCCGGCCGTTGCGCACCGCCGGGGTTCGACCCACTGATCGGGGCCTTCCTTAACGGAAGGGACCATCGGTCAAAATCGCCCGATTTTTCCGCTTAAAAGGTATGAGTACCACTACAGCGGGCACGCGATCCTCAACCTGAGCTGCCAGTATCTGAGCCGTTCTCACTCCCAATTGGATCGCCATGCCTGTTAAGAGCAACGTTATTCCGATCATCAACTGGTCTCGCCGCTCCTCCTGCCTCAGTGAGGATCCCGAACTCTTCTTTCCGGTGTCCTACGAGGGGCCGGGTCGTGAACAGTACGAGCGCGCCAGAGCCGTGTGCCGCCGCTGCCCGGTGCGCGGGCGCTGCCTGGAGTACGCGTTGAACACCCAGCAGATGGACGGTGTGTGGGGAGGCACCACCCCCGACGAGCGCAGGGCCACCATGACCAGGGCGAGGCGCCAGGTCAGGTAGCGGTGCCCCGGAGCCGGCCGGCCGTCCAGATCTCGCCCTGCCCGTCCTGTTCGCCGGGCTCGCCCGCCTCTTCGACGAGCGCGCGGAACCTGGCGGCGTTGCGCTGGGCGTTGTCCCGGCGGCAGTTGTTGAAGAGCGCGTGGGTGACCTCGGCGCGCAGCGCCGGGCGCACTCCAGGATGTGGCGCCTGTTGTTCTCCCCGATCGGGAACCACGGCGGGAACTGGAAGAGCACCGCTCCCAGCCTGCCCGCCTCGTGCAGCGGCTCCAGCGCGCTGAGGAATCGCCGCCAGACCTCCTCGACGATCTCCGGCGGCACGTCTTTGAGGTGGAGGTTGCGCTCCGGCGGTGCGCCGAGCCTCTCCCGCAACGGCTGTCGGCATGTCCATCGGGTGCCCGGGGAGAGGCCGGTGAACCTCCCTCCGCCACGGCTTTGCCGTATGCGGTGGTTCACCGGCCCCAGGTGACCGCCGTGCCGGTCAGCGGCGGGGCGAGGGCCAGGGGTTGGGGCGGCAGCCGTACAGGGACTTGGTCTGCTGGAGCATCACCGGGGCCCGCCGGCCGGGGCCGGGGCAGGAGACGTGGCCGTGGCCGAGGCCGTGCCCGACCTCGTGGCTGATGACGTACTCGCGGTAGGAGGCCACGTCACGGCCGTAGCCTCGCGCCCCGGTGTTCCAGCGGACCGCGTTGATGATCGCGCGCCCGCCGTTCCAGCAGGACAGCGTGCCGTTGGTCCGCATCGGCAGGCAACGCCGGTCGGCCGTCTCCGGGCTGCTCAGCGAGACCCTGAGCTCCACCGGGCCGCGCGCCACCCGTTTGAACCGGTACCCCCAGCCACGCGGGTCGTTGAGGATCCGGTGCACCTCGGAGGCGAACTCCTCCACCTCGAACGGCAGGCCGCGCTCGACCTCCACCGCGTACCGGACGACCCTGCCCTTGCCCCTGGGAGGTCTGGCCTCGCCGGGGGCGACGGCGTAGCGGCCCTTGGCCGCCCGGGGCACCTTCACCCTCAGCGGTTGCTGCCGGCCGTTGGCCAGCAGGAGCGGCTCCTCGGCCGGGCCGGAGGGGTCGGCCGTACCTCGAGGTTGCGGTGGCGGGGTCGGTGTCACCGGCGTCACGGGTATCTGGGGCAGGGCGGCGTCCGGGGGTGGGGGAATGTCGGGAACAGGCTCGAGGTGACCGCTCAGCAGGGTGACCGCTCCGGCCGTGAACGTGGCCATGACGCTGAACGCGAGAAGCCACATAACGGTCTTGGAGTCACGTCGACTTTCGTTCCTGGACATAGTCCGTAAACCCTATTGCCCTCCGGAGGTAACTGATCAAACCAGGGGAAAATCCATCAGATGGTGGCATCTCAGGGAGCCTTGGGGCGGGTACACCGACGGCGGCCGCGGGTGGTGGCCGCCGTCGGGTCAGGGGGGTCGCGGTCGTGGGCCGCCGCCGGTGCCGTGCTGCGACGGCGACCCGGTGGCGGCCCGGTGGTGGCCCGGTGCCCTAGGAGTGCGGGCAGGTGTCCTGGTACTCGGAGATGTTCCTGTCACCCCGGGGCGCGGGGCACAGGAACTGCTCGTAGCGGGTGTCGTTGTCGACGAACCGCTTCAGCCACGAGATGCTGTACTTGGCGATCGTCGTGTTGGAGCTGTTGGGTGCGAAGTGGCCGGCCCCGTCGAGTTCCAGGTAGGCCTTCTCCGAGGAGGCCGGGATGCTGTTGTAGAACGGCTTGGAGTGCAGGCTCACCGAGGCGATGGTGTCGTTCTCCGCGCCGACGATCAGCGTCGGGACCCGGATGCCCGACCAGTTCTTGGTCAGGTTCCACGCGGTCAGCGGGATGGCCGCCTGCAGCTGCGGCCGGCTGTTGGCGGCCTCCAGGGTGCCGCCGCCGCCCATCGAGTGCCCCATCACGCCGAGCCTGCCGGCGTCGACCCGGCTGGCCGCCGAGCTGCTCTGCACCAGGTAGTCGAGCGCGGCCAGCAGTTGCCTGCCGCGGCTGGCGGGCTGGTCCGCGGTGGTGATGGTGTCGATGTTGAAGACCACGAAACCGTGGGAGGCCAGCCGCGAGGCGAGCCAGGCCATGCTCGACCTGCTCGCGGTGTAGCCGGGGGCGATGGCTATTCCGCCGAAGGTCCCCTCGCTGGTGGACGTCGGGTAGTAGATCGTCCCTCCGCCGAAGCCGGTCACCCGGAGCGAGGAGACGTTGGTCTCCGCGATCGCGAACGGCCCTCTGACCGCCTCGATGCCGGCGTTGGTCGGGTCGGGGCCGCGGTCGTACGGGCCCGCGGCGGTGGCCTGTGCGGCAGGGGCCGCGACGGCCTGCGCGGCGGGCGCGAGGCCCCCGCCGGTGCCGAGCAGAGCGAGTGCGAGGGTCAGCGTGGCGACAGTCGTCGCCCGGCGGGACCGCCTGGGCGCGTGGGCCTGGGGGGTGGTGCTGTACGGCTGCACGTTGCTGTACTCCGTTCCTGTGGGGGGAACCAGGGCGATACGGTGGTCGGCCGACGACCGTTCGTCGCGCGCCGGTCCGCCGCCGGAGGTGGCGACGGCACGGTCGGCGTCACCGGGTAACCCCTCGGGTTTCTGACATTCGCCACTTTCTCGTTGTCAGGTCCGGAGTGCATCGGTGAAATCACCCGTACTGCACTGCACCCGTGAATCAGGACATCAGTCGCACCAGCTCCACCCGCGAGCGGATGTCGAGCTTGGTGAAGATGTTCCTGAGGTGGTGCTCGACGGTCCTCGGGCTCAGGAAGAGCCGGGCCGCCACCTCCCGGTTGGTGGCGCCGTCCGCGACGATCCGCGCGATCTGGTACTGCTGAGCCGTGAGTTTCTCGGTGGCCTTGGGGCGGGACGACCTGACGGCCTCCCCGGCTCCGCGCAGCTCGGTGCGGGCCTGCTCGGCCCAGAGGCGCGCGCCGGACCGCTCGAACGTCTCCAGGGCGCTGTGCAGATGCTCCCTGGCCGCGCCGGGACGCCGGTTCCTGCGCAGGGCGCTGCCGAAGAGCAGCTGGGTGCGAGCCGTCTCGAACTCGGAGAAACCCTGGTGGTGCAGGTCGAGCGCTGCTCTGAAGTACTCCTCGGCGTCACCCGGGGCGGCCAGGAGCGCGTGACAGCGCGTGGCGAGCGCGCGCCGGTCGGGGCTGCGGGTGCTGCCCACCCAGCGGTCCAGCACCCGCAGGGCCCTCTCGGCCGCCTTCCGGTCGCCCGTGCGTGCGGCGGCCTCGACGAGGTGGGGCGTCGACATGACCCGCACCACGAGGTGGCCGCCTGTCCCGCCCGACCTGGACGTGGCCCGCAGCCGCTTGGCCGCGTCGGCGTGGCGTCCCGCCGCGAGGTCGAGGTGGGCCAGCGCCCAGTTGCCGAGTGCCCCCGCCACGCCCAGGCCATGGGCGCCCGCCAGCTCGATGGCGCTCGCCGCCCTGATCGCGCACGTCTCCTCGTCGCCCTCGACGGCCGCGGTGAGCGCGAGCCATCCCAGGTGCTGGCCCGCGCTGTTGGGCCTGCCGCGCTCCTGGGCGATCCGGAGCCCCTCGACGGCGCTGGCGGCGATGGAGGCGTAGCGGCCCATCCAGATCTCGGCCTGGATCATGAACTCCAGTACCTGAGGCACCGTGGAGACCGCCCCGAGCGCGCGCGCCGTCTCCACCGCCCGGCCGAACAGCCGCTGAGCCTGCGCGTCGTCACCCAGCAGCAGGCCGGCCACCCCCGCCCACACCAGCACCGACGGGGTGCGCACCGAGGGCGCGAGCTCCAGCACCCGGCGGAGCGGATCGGCCGCCTCCCGGTGACGGCCGCCGAAGGTCGCCGCCGTACCGGCCAGATACTCGAACATCAGCTGGGTGGCCGCCGGATCGTCGGGGCGGCGCAGCGTGGCGGCCCGCCGTGCTATGTCCAGGTAGCGGACGTTGTCGCCGGCCAGATAGCTCGCCTCGCCCGCACGGATGAACACCCGGACGGCCTGTCCCCGGTCCCTGTCCAGCAGCGACTCGGCCGCCGACATCAGGTCGTCCCCGGCGCTGCCGGTCTTCCCGCTGCGCAGCTCCAGGCTGCCGCGGATCAGCTCGGCCTGGCTCCGTACCTCCTCGGAGATGGTCAGCGAGTGCAGGCGGGCCAGCAGCGACCGGGCGCGCCGGGGCAGCCCGGCACGCCACGCGCGGTTGGCGGCGGCGGCCAGGCGCGCGGCCTTGACGTCGCCGTGCGCGGTCAGCTCGGCCGCCCGCTCGAAGGCGAGGAAGGAGGCCGGATGGCCGCCCTGGAAACCCGCCGCCGCCGCGGCGGCCGCGGCCAGTTCGTCGGCCAGCGACTCGTCGGGGCCGTCCATCGCGGCGGCTCGATGCCAGGCGCGCCGCAGCCGCTGGTGGTCGTGGCGCAGCACGCCGGCGAGCAGGCGGTGCGCCGTGCGGCGCCGGGCAAGCGAGGAGCCGGCGTAGACCACGGCCCGCATCGCGGGCTCGTGGAAGTCGTAGCGGTCGCCGGCGACATCGGTGACGCGGACGATCACGCCCGCCCTCTCCGCCGGTTCGAGCACGGTCAGCGCGCACCGCGGCTCCGCGGCCTCGAGCAGGGTGACCGTCTCCAGATCGGGGTCGGCCGCGAGCAGCAGGAGCATGTCCGCGGTGTCGCCGGGCAGCCGCGCCAACCGGTCGGCGTACGCGCGCCAGAGCCGCCCGCCTCTCGGCAGCGTCTCGGGCGGCGCGGCGGCACCGGAGAGCTGCTCGGGACTGAGCGACCGGGCGAGCTCCCCGAGCGCGAGCGGGTTGCCGCAGGCGATCTCCAGCAGCGACGCCCGCACGTCGTCGGTCAGTCCCGGCACCAGGTCGCCTGCCAGCCGCCCGGCCGCCTCCTTGTCCAGGGCGTCCAGCTCGAAGGCCGGTATGTCGTCGGGGACGGCGGTGCCGTCGTCGGCACCGAACAGCAGCGCCACCGCCTCCCCCGTCAGCCGCCTGGCCGCGAAGAAGAGCGCCTCGCGGCTGGGCGCGTCGAGATGGTGAACGTCGTCGACGCAGGCCAGCACCGGGCCGCCGGCAGCCGCCAGGAGGTTGAGCACCGCGGCGGGAAGCGCCAGCCCGCCGTCCACCGCGCCCAGTTCCAGTGCCCGCGCCAGCGCCGCGGCCTGTGCCGGGGGCAGCGCGGGCAGCCGGTCGGCGATCGGCCGGAGCAGTCCGTGCAGCCCGGCGCAGGGCAGGTGCGACTCCGCCTCGCTGCCGCGCACCCTGAGCACGAAGAAGTCGCCCGACTCGCCCGCGCGTTCAGCCGCGACGTCGAGCATCGCGGTCTTTCCCGTTCCCCGCGCCCCCCGCAGGATCAGCGCGCCTCCGGATCCGTCGCGCGCGGCGTCGAGGAGTCGCAGCAGTGCGTCCTGCTCCGCGTCACGGCCGTGCAGCGCCGGTGACCGGGTGACGGGGGAGGGGGAGGGCATGTCCCAGTGTTACGCGCGTATGTCGCGCCTGGAAAGGGCCGGTGCGGGGGTCTCCGCCGGCCCGCGCCGGTGCCCCGGCACTTTCCGCGGGGAAGACCGGTGATTTCACCGATGCGCGCCGGGGAAACGGGCCGGAGGCGGCAACCGGGCCGGAGGGAGGGGGTCTCCGGCCCGGTTCAGGGGGTGCTCACCAGCCCGGGACGATCATCTTTCTGGCCTGCCCGGGGTCGTCCGCGCCCAGGGCGAACCGGGCGTTGTCGCGGCACTGCGCCAGGGAGTGCGCGGCGAGGCTCTCCCGCACCGCGGGAACGCTGGGCGCCGACATCGACAGGCTGGTGACGCCCAGCCCGACCAGGACCGTCGCCAGGAGCGGGTCCGCCGCCGCCTCGCCGCACACGCCGACGGGCTTGCCCACCGCCTGCCCGGCCGCGGCGCAGTCGGCGATCAGCTGGAGCAGCGCCGCCTGCCAGGGGTCGAGCAGGTCGGCGAGATCTCCGTGCTGCCGGTCGGAGGCGAAGGTGTACTGGCTCAGGTCGTTGGTGCCGATGCTCAGGAAGTCGAGCTCCTTCAGCAGGCGTTCGGCACGCAGCGCGGCGGCGGGGACCTCCACCATCGCCCCGACGCGGGCGATTCCCCGGGCGCGGGCCCGCCCGGCGAAGTCGGCCGCCTCGCCCACCGTCGTCACCATGGGCGCCATCACCCACGGCTCGGCTCCGCTCTGGCGCGCGGCCTCGGCGATGGCGTCGAGCTGGGTGTCGAGCACCTCGGGCCTGACCCGGGACACCCGCAGCCCCCGCACGCCCAGCGCCGGGTTGGTCTCTTCGGCCAGCCCGAGGAACGGCAGCGGCTTGTCGGTGCCCGCGTCGAGGGTGCGGACCACGACGTGCCCGCCGGGCGCGGCGCGGAAGACCGCGGCGTAGGCGGCCACTTGCTCCTCGTAGCCCGGCTCCTCACGCCGGTCCAGGAAGAGGAACTCCGTACGGAACAGTCCCACTCCCTCGGCGTCCACCCCCTGCGGGGCGAGGTCGGCCGCGGAGCCGATGTTGAGCAGCAGCTTGACCGGGTGGTCGTCGGAGGTGCGGCCGGGGCCCCGGCTCGTGCTCGCCCGGCGGCGTTCGGCCTCCGCCAGGCGCTGGATCTCGGTGGCGGCCTCCTCGCCGATGCCGACCTCCACCTCGCCCCGCAGACCGTCGACGGACACCCACGTCCCCTCGCCGACCTCGCTCATCTCCCGGCAGGCGACCACGGCGGGCAGGCCGCGGGCGCGGGCCAGGATGGCGGTGTGGCTGGTCGGGCCGCCCTTTGAGGTGACGAGGGCGAGGACGGTGTCGGGGTCCAGGTTCACCGTGTCGGCGGGGGAGAGATCCTCGGCGACCAGGACGAAGGGATGACCGGGGGTGGGCACCCCGGGGACGGGTAGGCCGAGCACCGTCGCGACGGCCCGGTTGCGGACGTCGTCGAGGTCGGCGGCTCGCTCGGCGATGTAGCCGCCCGCCGCCAGCAGTGCGCGCCGGTGGTGGGCGCATGCCTCGTCGATGGCGTGCGCGGCGTCCTTGCCCGACCTGACGGCGGCCTCTACGGACTCGTGCAGACCGGGGTCGTCGGCGATGAAGGACTGCGCCTCCAGGATCGCCCGCGCGTCGGTGTCGGGTGCCTTCTCCGCCCGCTCCGCCAGTTCGGTGGCGGTGGCTCGCAGCGCGTCCAGCGCCCGGCCGAGTTCGGCGTCGGCGTCGGCGACCGGCGTGGGGGCCGGCAGCTCCGGCGGGGCCGCCATCCGGCAGACCCGTCCGGCGGCCCGCCCTGGGCTCACGCCCAGGCCTTTGAGCGTCTCAGCCATGCGGTGTCTCTTCGGCGTCGAGGTCGCGGGCGAGCAGGTCGGCGAGGGAGGCGAGGGCCTCGTCGGCTCCCGGTCCCTCCGCGTCCAGGGTGACCTCCGTGCCGTGCGTCGCGCCCAGCGCCAGCACGGCGAGCATGCTGTTGGCGGGTACGGGTTTGCCTTCCCCGACACGGATGCGGACGGGCATCCCCTGCCTGGCCGCGGCCTGCACGAAGATCTTCGCGGGCCGGGCGTGGAGGCCCGTGCTTGAGGCGATGACCACTGTCCTCTCCGGCATCTCCGGTTCTCCTTCTGCGTGTTCTGCGAGTGGTGTGAGCTTGCGCCGGCTCTCCCGCCGGATCCGGCGGGAGGCGGGTGGGGCACTCCGGTGTGGGTGGGCGGGTCTTCCGGAGGTCCCCCGGCACGGTCTTGCGCTCCTGTCCGGCCCGGAGGCCCGGAGCTCCGGGGGCCGGAGCTCCGGGCCGGGGGCGGTCAGGGCTCGATGGTGACCTTGATGGCCTCACCCCTGCTGACGATGTCGATCGCC
>NZ_JBEXGU010000265.1:0-8354 GCF_040607515.1 Streptosporangium sp. NPDC005286
TGCCTTGAGAGAGGCACGCCGGGTTCGGCGGGCGGGCCGGGGAAACGGACTGGCCGCAAGGCCAGCACTGCGCCCCGGTCCGACCCAACAAGTAGCTCCGTGTGACGGGTTAGGTTGGCGATCGCCGGTCATCGCGGTCGCGGTGCTGTGTCAGTCGGGTCGCGCCGACAGGCCTCCGAGGAGGCTCTCTGGCGCAGTTGGCGACGGCGGGGGTGCGGCGGTGGATGCTGTTCACCGCGGACTGCAAGACCAAGTTGCGTGAGTCCATCGCAGCGGCGAACCGCCGGCCATGACGGGACTGGGTGACGGCATGCCGGCCGTACCTCGACGAAGAGCGCCGCTGGTTTGACCTTGACGCTGCGTCAACTTCTAGCATCGGGGCCATGTCGATCACTGTTCTTGACACCTACGCCGCCATGCGGCAGATCCTGCTGTCCCCGGTCGCGGACCGCGTTGACCTGCTGCGTTCGATGCTGGAGGCCAACAAGGATATGTACCGCTACCACCCAGGCGAGCTCGACCTGGTAGCCGTACACCTCCAATCGTCCGGGTTCCCCATCGACCGCGACGAGGAACGTTGCCTCGACGCGCTCGAAACCCTGGCGGCGGCCGGGGCCTGGGAGCGGATGCAACGCGCGCTCGACAACGCTCTCGCCGTACTGCTGGAGGCGACGCCGGGGCTGGAGGCCCCGGACATCACCGTGCTGTTCGTCCTCGGCGATCCGGGTGACGAACACTTCATGGGTCCCTGCCAAGGATTGACCGGGTTCGGCGGCATCTCGGGCAACATCGCCATCACGTTCTGGCCCTTCCCCGAGAACGTGGAGCGGCTGGAGGCCACCGCCGTGCACGAGCTCAATCACAACCTGCGGTGGAGCCCGGGCGGGGTGGTGTGGGACCCGATGACCGTCACGGTCGGCGAGCACATCGTCGGCGAGGGCCTGGCCGACGCCTTCGCCCGACAGCTCTACGGCGACGAGCTCGGCCCCGCCCGCATCGGCGTGCCGCACCTGCACGACGACGAGGTCTTCGCCAAGGTGCTCAGCGGGCTCGACGTGACAGGCATGCAGAACTTCACCGCCTGGGTGCACGGCGACCCCGGCGCGGAGCACCTCGGCGTCGCCCCGGTGGGATTGCCGATGGGCGCGGGGTACGCCGCGGGCAACCGGCTGGTCGACACCTACCTGGCGGCGACCGGGCAGACGGCGGCCCAAGCCCTGCACGCCGACGCCTCGGAGATCATCGCAACCACTCTCCGCCGCGGGTAACACTGGAGGGATGGAGTGGACGATCCAGGAACTCGCGGCGAGGGCCGGCATCACCAGCCGGACCCTGCGGCACTACGACCGCGTCGGGCTCCTGGTCCCGTCCCGGGTCGGCGCGAACGGGTACCGCTACTACAACCCCACCGCGGTCGCCCGGCTACAGCGGATCCTGCTCATGCGTCGGCTCGGCATGGGCTTGCCGGCCATCGCCGAGGTCCTGGCCGACGAGGTGGACGCGCTCGACGGGCTCCGCGCCCACATCGCCGCGTTGGAAGAGGAACGCGCCCGCATCGAACGGCAGGTCCGGTCTGTGCGTCACACGCTCGAGGCTCTGCAGGCGGGGGTGGAACCGCGGATGGATGTCATGTTGGCGGGGTTCAATGACCGCTACAAAGACGAGGTGATCTCACGCTGGGGCGAGCGCGCGTTCCAAGTGAGCAACGACTGGTGGCACGGCAAGAGCCTCGACCAGCAGCGGGCCTGGAAGCAGGACACCGAAGACCTCGTCGCCGCATGGGTCGCCGCAGTGAAGGCCGGGGATTCGCCGACATCGGAACACGCTCAGTCACTGGCTGCCCGGCATGTCCAGTGGCTGAGTCAGATCCCGGGCACCCCCACCGCCGAGGGCGACCGGGAGCGCTCGATCGAGATGGTGAACGGCATTGGGGACATGTTCGTCGACGACCCCCGCTTCGCCGCCATGTACGACGACGAGGCGGGGGCGACGTTCGTCCGCGACGCACTGCAAGCGTACGCGCGGACCCGGATGTAGCTCGTGTGGTTCGCAGAAACGACCAGTTCTGCGAGACCGGAGCCCATGTGCCTAGCGGCCACGTTCGCGCGGGCGGCTGTTCGCAAAACTCCTCGCAGAACCTTCCGGTTGTGAGAGAGGGCTCTGCGAGTCGGCTACGCCCGCGCCTCCACCATGGGTCGTCGATGCCGTTCAGGGAGCTGGAGGCGACGTACTGCCGTAGGTGCGCGTACGGGCTGCTGATCCCTTGGTCGAGCACGGCCCGGTAGGTGTTCAGCCTCATCAGGACGGTGTCGAAGCGCCTGTTGGGGACGTCCACGAGGCCGGCGTGCGGACGGTACTGCGTGGGAACGGTCTCGGGATAGCGCTCGTTGACCCAGGTCATGTACGCGGCGGCGGCCTCGCCCTCGCCGACCGGGTAGAAGTCCGCCTCCCCGCCGGGGCCCGCGATGCGGCCATCGATGGACACGCCGGTGTAGTAGACGAGCTTGCGCATATGACCACTCCATTCAAAGTACTATAGGCGAAGTGGTTTGGACGTTAGTACTACGAATGGAGTGGTGTCAACTATGCGCAGGAACGCCGAGAGGAGGGTGGCGCTCATCGACGCCGCCATCGAGGTGCTGGCCGAGCAGGGCGCGCGGGGCCTGACTTTCCGGGCGGTGGACGGCGCGGCACAGGTCCCGCCGGGGACGGCGTCCAACTACTTCGCCAGCCGCGACGACCTGTTCACCGAGGTCGGCGCGCGCGTCTACGAGCGCCTCCAGCCGGACGAGGAGACCGTCGCCCGCCACCTGGAGGGCGCGCAGGACCGGGAGAAGTTCGCCGCAGTGATGCGCGAGACCGTCCGCCGGGTCGCCGGTTTCCGGACGGGATACCTGGCACTGCTGGAACTGCGGCTGGAGGCGACACGGCGTCCCGAACTGCGGGCGTTGCTGACGCGGAGCGTGCGCGCCGACGTCGATGCCAACGTCGCCGGCCACCGGGCGTCCGGGCTGCCCGGTGACGCGACCTCGGTGCGGCTGCTGCACATGGCGCTGAACTGGCTGATCGTCGAGCGCCTCACGCTGCCGGAGGTGTACTCCGAGCAGGAGGCCGACGACCTCGTCGCCCGCGCCGTGGAGCGGCTCATCTAGCCTCGCTGCGCGCCGGACGGCCGCCGCCCGCGAGCCCTGGACGCCAGCCTCGTGCTCGGCCTGGACCTTGAGGACCTGGACCGGCGCAACCGGCGCGCCAAGGTCACCCGCAAGGGCAGCGCGGTCGACATCATCGTCTGGCAGACCCGCACCACCCGCCTACTCCCCAAACTGCTCACCGGCCGCGGCAAAGGACCGGTGTTCCTCACCGAGCGGCGCGCCCGCCTCACCCTCGCCGCCAGCGACCTCGACCCGGTCGGCGGCCGAGCCCGACTGTCCTACCGACGCGCCGCGGAGATATTCAACGAGCCGACAAAACCGCTGACTCACCCCGACATCACCGCACCGGCAGATCTTGCTGCCGCAACCGGTTGGACGCTGCATGACCTGCGGCATTCCGCGCTCACCCACGCCGCCGAAAACGGCGCCAACACCGGCACGCTCCTGGCCTACCCCGGCCACGCGTCTGTCACAAGATCGACATCGAAGGTGGCCTCCCGGCTGAGGTGACACAGAACGTCAGGGAGTCGCAGTCATCGCCGCGGGACCGATCCGCAGGTCGCTGTGATCATCTGATTCTGTGTCACAGGTTGCCGCGGCCTCAACCGTGTTCGTCATGAAGAGGTGGTTGATCGGCTGCTCGCATGGCCTCGACCAGGGGGAGCAGAGCGGCATGGTTCGACCGCGGCTTGAGGCTTTCCCGGCTACCGGCCCAGAACCGTTCCCGAAAGGCGGTGAAAAGTCTCCGGGCTCGGTTCAACGACAGCCTTGAAGTCATGAGTGCTGGTGACAACGGGCAGCCCGGCGCGGAGCCTGCCATCGAGGCCCGCGGCCGGCGGCCGCGCCGCGGACGGATCGATGCGCGGAACGCCTCCATGGCCGTGGCCGGCGAGTCCGAACCCGGAGAGCCCACCGCAGCCCCCGACGAACTGAGGGAGATGACCACGTGATTCCCGATTCAACTCCCGCCCCGCCTTCCTGGCGGGAACTGCTGGGCCCCGAACATCTCGGAGCTGCGATCGTGCTGGCGGGCGGCGTGCTCGTCGGTGCGGTCAATATCTATCTGGCCTCGAGTCTACTGCCGACCGCGGTGGCCGACATCGGCGGCGCCGGCTTCTACGCGTGGAACATGACGTTTTACCTCGTCGCCATGGTGATCGCGACGATGCTGGTCAGTCGGCTCCTGGCCCGTTGGGGGAACGTCGGCGCCTACCGCCTCGGCTTCGCCGTGTTCCTGGTGGGCTCGCTGGCCTGTGCGGCCAGCCCGGCGATGCCGGTACTGCTGGCCGGCCGCGGCGTCCAGGGATTCGGGGCGGGGGTGCTGTCCGGGCTGGGGTTCGCCGTCATCCGCTCGGCCCTGCCGCGCCGACTGTGGACCCGCGGCAACGCTCTGATGTCGGCGATGTACGGCGTCGGCAACTTCGTCGGCCCGGCGCTCGGCGGCCTGTTCGCCCAGTTCGGCTCGTGGCGCCTGGCGTTCGTGGCGATGGCGGTGATCGCGGCGGCGTGCTGCGCGGTCGTGCCTCGGGTGCTGCCGCGCGGCGAACGCAGCGACGCGCGGGCGCCGGTCCCGGCCGTGTCGCTGCTGCTGGTCACGGCGGCCACTGCGGCTGTCAGCCTGGCGGGAGTGCTGCCCGGCACCATGGCGATGGCGGGCGGCATCGTGGTGGCACTGCTGCTGGTGGCCGTCTTCGTCGCCCACGAGCGGCGCAGCGAGCTACGGGTCTTCCCGCGCACGACCTACCAGGCCGGCTCACCACTGAAATGGATCTACCTGACGCTCGGGCTACTGGTCTTCGGCGTAGCGGTCGAGTCGTTCGTCCCGCTGTTCGGCCAGCAGCTGGGCGGGCTGCCCCCGCTCGCGGCCGGCCTGTTCGGGGCGGCCATCTCGCTCGGCTGGTCATTGACCCAGCTCGGCAGCTCATCGGCCACCAGGGAGCGCACGGTACGCCGTTTGCGCATCATCGGCCCGCTGCTCCTGGCGTCCGGATTCCTCCTCCAGGGACTGCTGCAGCGCGAGGACACGCCGACCTGGCTGGTACTCATCTGGGTACCGGTGTTGTTCATCGCGGGTTCCGGCATCGGCCTGGCCTACCCGCACCTGTCCGTGGCCGCCATGTCCAGCACCCAGGATCCAGAGGAAGGACGCAGGGCCGCCGCGGCGATCGCCACCGTGACGAGCCTGTCGATCGCGTTCGGCACAGCCGTGGCCGGAGTCCTGGTCAACCTCGGCGACCCGTCGATGCTCGACTCGGCACGGTACGTACTGTTCGGATTCGCGATCATCTGCGCGATCGGCGCCATCACCGCACGCGCGGCGAACCGTTCAAGCCGCCCGGAGCCCGCCGAGCCGGCCGACCACACTCCGCTCCAACAGGGCTCGTGACTCGCGATGCACCGACACGACGTCCACCCCTCGGGGCTGAAATGCCCGGCTCGGGCTTTCGATCGCCTGTTCGCCACGTGCCCGAGATCACCCAATGACCGCATTCGATACGAGGAGATGCCATGGCTGACGCCCTGCCAGAGATTCCGACGTTTCCGATGACCCGTGCGACGGGGTGTCCCTTCGACCCGTCACCGGAGTTGAGCCGACGACTCGAGGACGCGCCGGTTTCACGAGTGAGGCTGTGGGATGGCAGCACTCCGTGGATGGTGACCCGCTACGCGGATGTGCGTGCGCTGCTCGCTGATCCGCGTGTCAGCGTCGACGTGGCGCAACCCGGCTTCCCGCACACCAACGCGGTGAGCAAGGCACGCGACGCACACATGAAGACGCTGATGCAGATGGATGCGCCGGAGCACACCGCCCAGCGACGGCTACTGACCTCGGACTTCATGATCAGAAGGATGGAGGCGTTGCGGCCCCGGATCCAACGGATCGTCGATGACCTCATCGATGAGATGCTCACCGGCCCGAATCCGGTAGACCTGGTGGAGGCATTCGCGCTGCCGGTTCCCTCACTGGTGATCTGCGAACTGCTGGGCGCGCCCTATACCGCCCGCGGCCTCTTCCACCGAGTGTCCCGCACGCTCGTCATGGACGAACCCGACCCTGAACAGGCCATGGCCGCCAGCGAGGAACTGAATGCCTACCTGGAGGAGTTGGTGGACAAGAAGAATGCCGAGCCGGGCGACGACGTGTTCAGCAGGCTGGCCGTCGAGCAGTACCGGACCGGCGCGATGACCCGGCGTGAGATCGCCACGGCCGGTCAACTCCTTCTGGTGGCCGGGCACGACACCACCGCGACCATGATCGCGCTGGGCACGACCGCGCTGCTGGCGCACCCGGACCAGTTGAGCGCGGTCCGCGACGCCGGCGACCCCGCACTGGTGGCCAACGCCGCCGAAGAGCTCCTGCGCTACCTCTCCATCACCCATACCGAAGCCCGCCGCGTCGCGCGGGAAGATCTCGAGATCGGCGGCCAGCTCATCCGCAAAGGCGAAGGCATCATCGTGGTGAAAAGCATCGCCAACCGGGACCCCTCGGCCTTCCCCGACCCCGACACCCTCGATGTCCACCGCAAGGCCCGCCATCATGTCGCCTTTGGTTTCGGCGCCCACCAGTGTCTGGGCCAGCCACTCGCCCGAGTGGAACTGCAAGTCGTCTACAGCACCCTGTATCGACGCATCCCCACACTGGCCCTGGCCGTACCGCTGGAACAGCTGACGTTCAAGGAGAACGCGGTCTTCTACGGGGTGCGCGAACTGCCCGTTACCTGGTAAATCACACAAGGAGAAACGCATGAAGATCACCATCGACCAAGACGCCTGCATCGGCTCGGGGCAATGCGTACTCAGTTCACCTGAGGTGTTCGACCAGCGCGACGCCGACGGCATCGTCGTGCTCCTGCAAGACAGCCCGGAACCCGGGCTACAGGAGGACGTCCGGGAGGCCGTCCGCATCTGTCCGGCCCTGGCGATCACGCTGACCCCGTCGTGAACCAGCCATCTCGAATCGTTGTCGTTGGTGCTTCGGCGGCGGGTCTGACCGCCGCCGAAACCCTGCGCCGGAAAGGATTCACCGGCGCATTGACCATGGTCGGTGAGGAGCCGCGACTGCCCTACGATCGGCCGCCGCTGTCCAAACAAATCCTGCGCGGCAGGTGGGAACCCGACCGTGTGGCGCTGCGGCGCCACGACGCCCTCACCACGCTGGGCGCGGACTGGCTGCTGGGCATCGCCGCCACCACCCTCGACACCGACGTGCGCAAACTCACCCTCTCGAACGGCAGCGTGCTTGCTTATGACGAGCTGGTGATCGCCACGGGAGTCGCCCCCGGGCGCTGCCCGCGGGACACGAACTCGACGGCGTGCACCTGCTGCGCACCATCGATGATGCCCTCGCCCTGCGGGACGGGCTCCTCGCCGCCACCTCGGTGGCCATCGTCGGCGCCGGCTTCCTTGGATCGGAGGTCGCCGCGGTCGCCCGAGAACTCGGCCTGCACGTCACCCTGATCGATCCGCTGCCCGCCCCGATGATCCGCCAATTCGGCGGCCATGTGGCGCAGCTACTCGCCGAGCTGCACATCCAGCACGGCGTGCGGCTCCGCCCTGGCACCGCGGTCACCGGATTGACCAGCCGCGATGGCCAGGTGACCGGAGTGGACCTGGACAACGGCGTCCACGTCCCGGCCGACCTGGTGCTGGTGGCCATCGGCCCGATACCGGCGGTCGGCTGGCTGGCCGACAGCGGACTGAACCTGGGCGACGGCGTGCAATGCGATCAGAGGTGCCAGGCCGCCCCCGGCGTCCTCACCGGCGCCGACCGCGAGCACGCCGAGGTCTCCATGCTCGCCCTGCACCTGCTCCAGTCGTCGCTGGAGTTCATTAACACCCAGCTTCCGCAAGCCGTCCAGCGCGACCCGAAGTGGACGTCCAAGCTCACTGACGAGGACAGGCGAGCCCTGTCGCCGCTCTTCTGGACGCTCGTCAACCCCTACGGACGGTTCCGCCTCGACATGGACACCCGACTCGACCTCGGGATCGAGGCGTAGACCACGCCAGGTCGGCAGCACCGAGGCTCTGCGAGGCAGATCTTCCTCTGACCTGGGATAATAGTCGGATGCCTCAGCCATCGACCCCGCTGGCAGCCAGGTGGCCGCTCGCACCGTCCAGTGCCGCCGACTGGCTGCGGGAACTCGCCGGAGACGGCCTCACCGGCTTCATGCCGCCCACGCCGGACGCTCGGCTGGGAAATCC
>NZ_JBEXGU010000266.1:0-8313 GCF_040607515.1 Streptosporangium sp. NPDC005286
CGGGGCTCCCGCGGGAGCCCCGGTCTTTCACCTGTGACGCATGGCCGACGGCGCCCGGCCGTCGCGGTGGGCGCGGTCAGCGGAGGGAACCGGAGAGGGCGACCTCGTAGACGTGGACGAGTTCCTGGCTGATCCGCTCCCACGAGTAGCGGGACCGGGCGCGGTCGGCGCCGGCGAAGCCGAGCGCGGTGCGGCGGGTCGGGTCGGCGAGGAGTTCGCGGGTCAGACGGGAGGTCTGCGCGGGACGGTCGGCGGGCACCAGCAGACCGGTCACCCCGTCCACCACGGAGTCGAGGTGGGCGCCCACCGCCGAGGCGATGACGGGCACGCCGCAGGCCATGGCCTCCAGCACGACGACGCCGGCCGGAGCCTCCTGGGGCAGGGAGACGACCACGTCGGCGCTGCGCATCAGCTTGGCGACCGCGGAGTGCGGGATGTGCCCGAGAACGGTGATCCGATCGTCGACGCCGATCTCCTTGGCCAGCAGCATCATGCGGTGCGCGTCGGCGTCGTGCTCCAGGTCCGCGACCGCCGGGCCACCGGCGATGATCAGCTCGGCGTCGGGGATGCCCTCCAGGGCGCGGATCGCGGTGTGCACGCCCTTCTCCGCGGTGAGCGGCCCGACGTGCAGCAGGCGGGGGCGGGTACCGCGGGCGGAGGCCGGACCCTGACGGCGGAACCGCTCGACGTCGACACCGCACGGGATGACCGAGATGCTGCGGCGCGGCACGCCCAGCCGGATCAGCGAACTCTCCTCGTCGCCGCACCCGGCGATCACCGCGCTGGCCCGGCGCCCGATGGCCCGCTGCAGCCGCACACGCTTGGCGTCGCGGGGGTGCTCGCTGCTGAACGTCTGGGTGAACGGCACGTTCAGGCCGTTCGCACCGGCGATGGCGGCCAGCCCGCCGGTCCAGGAGTGCGCGTGGATGACGTCGGGGCGGTCCTGCCCCCAGCGGTGCATCAGCTGGTCGCCGAGGTCGGAAAGGTAGGGAAGGACGCCGTCTTCCGGAAGATCCTGCGCGGGCCCGGCGGTCAGGTGCTCAAGCGTGACGCCCTGCGACACGCGAACTTTGGGCTTGTCAAGGTCGGAGTTTCTCCGGGCGTAGATGGTGACCTTGTGTTCCCGGCCGAGTTCACGGGCAACGGCCATCAGGTGAGCGCGCTGGGAGGCGAGATCGGACTCGTCCTGGGTGGAGGAGAGAGCCTCGGAGGAGACGAATGCAATGTTCACGGCACACCTCTGGGAGGAGATAGGCATGGAAAGCCTGTTATTCCTTCAGGGGTGCCTGCGTCTTAGGCACACGTCTGCATTGCCCTAACCATACCCCGATCTCAGCCGGAGCCAAACCCGCAGGGTTCAATACCTCCTGCTCTGCCGTGACTCCTCGGCCCTGGCGCTCGGGACGTGCAGCTGGATCACACATCCATCCCGGTCGTTGTGGATGTCGAGGCGGTCGCACAGATGCCGGGCGATCCACAGCCCGTCCCCCGGTTCCGGCGCCGGTCCCGGTGGGAGGAAACCGGCGACCGGGTCGGTGACGCGCCTGCCCCGGCGGTCGACATGGCAGGTGATCGCGCCCAGCCGCTCCCACAGCCGTACCGTCACGGGCGGCTCCAGCAGGGTGGCCACCTCGTGGGCGGCGACCGAGAGCAGGGTCGCGCGGTCGTGGCTCAGTCCCATGAAGGAGGCCTGGCCGGTGACGAACGCCCGCAGGGCATGGAGCGTCTCCACGTGCGCGCCGGCCGAGCCTTCCTGCGGTTCGAGAGGCGGGACGGAGTCGCACTCGCCGATGAAACCCACCGGATCGGTGTACTCGGGGCAGGACACCATCGAGACGCCGTCCTCGGAGAGGGTGGGATGGGTGCGCCTCGCGGCGGCGACCACCGCCTGACCCGCGGTCCTGGTGTCGTACGGGCAGATCATCCAGACGTTGGTGCCTTTCAGCAGCAGGTTCAGGCCCGACTCCATGCGCTGCCAGGCCCGCACGTCGGCGGGCGCCCGGCCGGCCCACACCGGCTCGGCGAGGATCCGCACGTGACCCCCGCGCGGGGCCTCGGGCCCGCGCCGCTGCCAGTAGCGGTGGAAGGCCGTGGCGCGCTCCACGGTCCGGCGCCCCAGGAACGCGCTCTCCGCGTAGTCGACCAGGCGGCCCTCCCTGCCCAGGGCAACCGCCAGCAGCTCCAGATTGGCCGAGGTGGTCGTGACCATCACCGGATCGCCCTTGGCCAGCCCGTCCCGGACGAACGGCAGCGCGATCTCCAGGAAACGCCGGTCGGAGCCGTAGACCGCGGCCTGGTGGATGGAGGTCATGGAAGATCGTCGTGGTCGCGGGAGCGGCGGGGGCGCCCGTCGGGCCCGCTCCAACCGGCAGGGGGCCGACACATCGAGGGGGAGCCGCTCGGTCTCGGAGCCGGCCCGTTCCAACCGGCAGGGGGCCGACCCTGAAATGATCTCATTCTCCGCCCCACCTGGCCGGACACGGGCGCCGCCGGGTGCGGTCCCTCGTCGCTCGGTGAGACCGGCAGGCCACACCGAGTTAGCCAAGTTATACGACACGCAGGGCGAGTATCACGATCTCATCCCAAACTCTCCCGCCGGAGAACGCGTGCCGGTCCTCCTCCACCGTCTTGACGATCTCGGCGGGGGAACGCGTCACGCAGCGTGCCAGCACGTCGGCCAGCCTGGTCTCGCCGTAGGACTCACCGAGCTCGTTCTGCGAGGCGACCAGGCCGTCGGAGTAGAAGACCAGGGTCTGGCCGGAGGCCGGCGTGAGCTCCTCGGTGAACATCTCGGCCTCAGCGGCGATGCCCAGCGGCACACCGCCCCCCGCGGTGAACCGCACCCCGCCGTCGGGCTGCAGCAGCGCGGCGGGGTGGTGTCCCGCGCTGGCCAGCCTGATCTTGCGCGCCCGGATGAAGCCGGTCACGGCCATCACGAACATGCCGTTGTGCTGGGCGGTCAGGGCCTGGTTCAGCTTGCGCATCACCTCACCGGGGTCGGATTCCCAGACGCTGAGCACGCGCAGTCCGTTGCGGACCATGGCGCTGACCGACGCGGCCTCCTCGCCCTTGCCCGCGGCGCCCCCGAGGGCGAAACCCCACCCGTCACGTGTGCGGAAGACGTCGTAGAACTCGGCGCCGACCGGGCTGGAGCCCGCGTTGTAGATGGCGGCGGCCTCGAATCCGGGGATGTCCGGCAGGCTCCGGGGTACCACGCTGGTGCGCAGCGCGTCGGCGGCCCGCGAGCGGGTCTGGAAGCTGCGCCGGGCGCGCAGTGCGAGCCCCAGATGGACGCCGATCTCCTCCATCAACCCCAGATCGGCCAGCGAGAACGGTTCACGGTCGCGCAGGCGCACCAGGGTCAGGGAGCCCAGTACGTCGTCCTCGCCGCCGATCGGCACGATCAGCACCGAGGCGGCACCCATCACCCGCAGCAGGGGCGGCCCGCCGGGGACGTCGCCGAGCAGCCCCTCGTCCTCCAGCATCTCGTGCACCACGCCCGAGCCGCCGGTCAGCACGTGCGCGACGGCCGGTGCGGTCAGCGGGTTCAGCTGTTCGGCGAGGCGGACCAGCTGGGTCACCGGCTTGTCGCTCGGGCCGAGCACGCAGGCACGGGCGGGGACGCCGTCGCGGATCACGTCGGCGATCACCCAGTCGGCCGACTCCGAGGCCAGCAGCCGCGCGGCCCTGGTGACGGTCACCGGCTGGCGCAGGCTCTCCTCGTCGAGCAACAGGCGGGTCATCCTGGCCAGCAGTTCCTGCCGGCGTGCCGCGGCCATGACCAGGGTGGCGTCCGACCGGTCGGCGGGGCCGTGGGGCGGCCCCGCCACCTGCGCCTCCAGCGGCAGGATCATGACCGCGACCATCTCCTGCGGCTCACCCGGCATCGTCAGCCGGGTGACGGCCAGCTGCACCGTGTGCGCGCGGCCCTGGTGGGCCAGCCGGGTCTGGAACGTCGCGGTCTGACCGCCCTGCTGGACCGCCGTCAGGTGCGAGCGGAACGCCGCCCGACGGGAGACGTCGACGAACAGCGGGAACGAGCGGCCGATCAGATACCCCGCCGGGCTGCCGAGCATCCGGGAGGTCTCGGCGCTGATCCGCCGGACCACACCCGAGGCGTCCAGCACCACCACCGGGACGGGGAAGGTGCGGAAAACCTGCCGCAGTAGCTTGAGCTCCCGCTGCGATCCGCTCTCCCGCTGGCCCGACCGCCTGGGCGCCTTGCGCAGCTCGCGCACGGAGGTCTCCAACAGCTCGCGGGCGGTGTCGAGCTCCGCCAGCGCCGCGTCAAGTGTGGACCGAGGGTCGGCGGGGTAGGCGGACTTCGCCTCGCGCAGGGAGGAGACCCTGGCGCTCAGCGCGCTCAGCGCCTGCTCCAGGCTCTGAAGGCCAATGGCGTCGGTCAATGCTCGTCCTCGTCAGGGGCCGGAGTGGGCTGGTCCCGTCGTAGACGGTACGCCACCCGGATAGGTCGAATCGATCCGTGGTCGGATAGTGGTTAAGTTAGTGACACAGGGAGGGGAGTCGCGAGATGGACATGGTCACTCCCGTTCTGGCCCGGGATCTGGCGGTCCTCGGCAGGGTCAGCGAGGAAACGTCGAGCGAGAGCGTGCTACGCGGGCTCACAGCCACCCTCGCAGGCGGTGTGCCCGGTTGCGCGGGCGGGTCCGCCGAACTCTGGCGCCAGGAACGCATGGTCGTCTCAGCCTCTCACAGCGAGCTCATCGTGCTCCTCGACGGCGAGGAGGAACTCGGTGAGGGGCCTTCGACCGAGGCCCGCGCCACCGGACGTCACGTGGTCGTCCAGGACGTCCTGCGCGAGTCCCGCTGGCCGGCGTACGTCGGTATGGCGGTCCGCTGCGGCATCCGCTCGGTTCTGGTGATGCCGATCACCATCGAGCACGCCGTCCTGGTTCTCGGCCTGTACGGCGTGCGTCCCGGCGTCTTCGCCGCCAGGAACGTCCCACCGCTGGCCGACATGCTCGCCGAGCAGGCAGGGGTGGCGCTCGCCAACCTGTGGGACTACGACGAGGTCCGTACCGACGCCGCCCAGATGCAGGAGGCCCTGGCGGGCCGGGCGATCATCGACCAGGCCAAGGGCATCATCATGAAGTCCAGCGGCTGCTCGGCCGAGGCCGCCTTCGACGAGCTGCGTCGTATCTCCCAGCACCACCAGGTGAAGGTCGCGGACCTGGCCAGGCTGCTGGTCGACGAGCACCAGCGCAACCAGGGCGAGAAAACCGGCTGAGCGGGCGTCCGCCGGCGCCGTGTCGAGGGCGGTGAGCCGTAGTGGTGATCGGGCCCGGTGCCTACGGGACAGAGAAAAGGGAAGCCGATGATCCATCGACGGAGTGGGGGAGCGGGTGGCTGACCTGCTGCGTGTCTCTGTCGCCGAACTGGCGGACGGCGCCGCCGACGGCCCGTTGCTCGACATGTCCAAAGGGGTGTGCGAGCCGATCGTGGGGGTGGAACTGGACGGCGGCGCCGACGCGGCGACGCTGGACCGGGCGCTGACGCGGGCACGCGCCTGCGACCGGCTGCTGATCGGGATCGCCGGGAAGCCGTTGCCCGCACAGGCGGCGGGTCTGACGCAGGCGCTGGATCTGACCCTTGTCGGGACGGCCGGGCCGACCGGACGCGAGTGCGTCGCCGTTCCCGACCCCGAGGAGCGGCTCACGGCCGTGCACAGCGCGGCGCTGCGTAATCCGCAGGCCTCCGTTGTCTTCGGCGCCGTCCTTAGGATGACGGAGGCACTGGAGGTCAGCACCGCGCTGGACGTCGAATCCCTGGCCTACTCGACCCTGCTCGGCGGCCCCGAGTTCCGCCGCTGGCTTTATGGCCGCCGCCGCCGGCCGGTGCCCGTGGCGGTGGCACCACCGGTGCTGATCGACCGGGCCGACGACCGCCTGCTGATCACGTTGAACAGGCCGGAGCGGCGGAACGCCTACGGACGGGAGGTCCGTGACGCCCTGGTCGAGGCCATGCGCCTGGCGGTGCTCGACGACACCGTTACCCGGGTGGTGATCGACGGTGCCGGGCCGTCCTTCTGCTCCGGGGGCGACCTCGACGAGTTCGGCACCACTCCTGATCTCACCACCGCGCATCTGGTGCGCACCCGCGGCGGCGCGGGAAGGCTCGTTCACGAGCTCGCGGACCGGGTCGAGGTGCGCGTGCACGGTAGCTGCGTCGGAGCCGGGATCGAGCTGCCCGCCTTCGCCGGAACCGTGATCGCCGACCCCGGGGCCACCTTCCGCCTGCCGGAAATCGGCATGGGGCTGATCCCCGGCGCGGGCGGCACGGTCAGCATCCCCCGGCGTGTCGGCCGCTGGCGCACCCTCTACCTCGCCATGACCGGTGAGCCCATCGACGCGGCGACCGCCCTGTCGTGGGGGCTGGTCGACGAGGTGATGCCGTCAGGGTGATCAGAAGGGTCGCCCGGCCAGCCGGATGCCCCGCGAGGCGGAGGAGGGGCTCATGACGGAGTCATGGGCGACGCCGCCGGCCGGGCGGCCGCGGTAGGCGTAAGGACCCATGGAAAACGCCTCAGCCGAAGGCGGTGATCGCGTCGTCGATCGTGTCGTAGAGGGGCAGCCGCTGGGCCAGACCGGTGATCCACATCACTTTGGTCTTGGCGTACTCCACTCCGATGAGCGCGAACTTGGCGCCGGCGGTGGTGCTGACCTGCCAGTGGTGGACGATCAGCCCCAACGCCCGCGAGTCCATGAAGGTCACGCCGCCCAGATCCAGTGCCATGTCCAGGCCGTGCTCGCTCGTCTGTGCCGCCAGGTAGTCGGCGAACTGGTCCCTTGTCGTCGCGTCCAGCAGGCCCGTCACCCGGATCACGTTGATCCCACTGACGAGCGCCGACGTGAGAGTCAGGGCTGCAGATCTCTCGCCGTTCTCCGACACCGTCACTCAGAGCCTCCTCGCACCATTCGATTAGCAACCTTACTGTTACCTGCGGGCGAGTAATACTCCAGGATTCAGGGGAATAGTGGAACCAGAGGTCCAGCAGAGGGCCTCGCCTCGAAAATCAGTCGAGGCGATGCCGTCTGCCCGGACGTTGCTCCGTGGTCGGCTCGCCCGACAGTAATACCAGGGAGCAGCAATGTCTGTTCAGGCACTCGACATCACCGACATGACCGCTGAGGACCTCCTCGCCGAGATGTCCCTGCCCGAGGCCTCCGACCACCGAGCCGAGCGCCTGCGTGAGCGCATCGTCGAGATGCACCGCCACCTCGCCGTGGAGATCGCCCGCCGCTACCGTTACCGCGGCGAGCCGATGGAGGATCTTCTGCAGGCCGCGTACGTGGGGCTGATGAAGGCCATCAACGGCTTCGACCCGACCCTCGGTCATCCCTTCCGCGGCTACGCCGTGGTCACCATGACCGGTGAGGTCAAGCGCCACTTCCGCGACCGCACCTGGGCCATTCGCGTCCCCCGCGTCTACCAGGAGCGCAGGGCCGAGCTGAACCGCCTGGTAGCCGACCTCAGCCAGGAGTTCGGCCGTGCCCCCACGGTCGCCGAGCTGGCTGTGAAGATGCACATCTCCGAAGAGGACGTCCTGCTCACCCTCGACGCCTCCGCCGCCTACAGCGCGCTCTCGCTGGACGCCCCCCTCGGCGCCGACGACGACGCGGCGGCGCTTGGCGACGTCATCCCCGAGGAGGACGACGCGCTGGGCACCCTCGTGGACCGCGAGGCGATCAAGCCGTTGATCGACAAGCTGCCGACGCGTGAGAAGAACATCCTGCTGCTGCGCTTCTTCGGAAACATGACCCAGGCCGAGATCGCCGCGGAATTCGGGATCTCCCAGATGCACGTCTCCCGTATCCTGCGAAAGGTGCTCGACCAGCTCCGTGCGGAACTTGTCGCCGAATGCTGAATACACAGTCTGTTACCGGGCACCTCAGTCGGCGACAACGGACGTGGCGTAAGGTGCCTTTGAACGAATCCCGGATGCTGAGGACGACAGCGGACCGGGACAGGGGAGGCGGATCTCGGGTGAACGAGGACGGTGTTCGTCCGGCTCGCTTCACGGCGAGTGGCGCCCGTTCCAGGATTTCTCCCGCGGGGACCGCGGTGGCCGAACTCGCCTTCTGCCTTCCCGATCTTCCCGACGTGCGCGACTTCGCCGCCGCCCAGGCCGTGCGGAGCGGCATGTCACAGGACGGACTCGCCGATTTTCTGGTGGCGCTGAACGAGGTGGCCACCAACGCGGTCACCCACGGCCACACCAGCGCCAAGGCCATGCTGCGGATGTGGACCGTCGGCCGGACCCTCGTCGTGGAGATCCACGACGAGGGGCAGTGG
>NZ_JBEXGU010000267.1:0-8283 GCF_040607515.1 Streptosporangium sp. NPDC005286
GTGACGCGGTCCGGGCCTCAGCGCCCCAGCACCTGGCAGGTCGCCTTGGCGGTCTTGGTGGGATCGCTCTCCGAGGTGGCGGTCAGGGTCACCTTCGCGAGGTGGCTGCCGCCCGCCGCCCGCAGGGCGTTGACGGCGACCAGCGTGCTCTTGCCCGAGCCTGCGGTCGCGAGCTCGTTGGGCAGCGAGGCGGTCCAGCCTCGGCCCTCGACCTTCGCCGACAGCCGGTAGACGTCACTCTTGAGATAGGCGCTCACATCCTCGGGGTGCTGCCCGGCGGCCTGGGCGGCCCTGCCGGTGTTGAACAGCGGGAAGCGGCAGGTGGAAAGGCCGTCGCCGGACGGGAGGCCGACGGACGGGAGCACCTTCACCCCGCGCTTGTTCGGGCCGGCGCCGTCCAGTGAGCGGATCGCCACCGTGTAGGAGAGCACGCCCTTGCGGTCGCGCTTGAGATCCAGGACGTAGAAGTGGAGCCGGTTGGCCTCGTCCACGTACTCGAACTCGGAGCCCGAGCCGGTGCCCGCGTGGAACAGGGCGTCCGACAACTGGCGGTAGTCGCCGATCGTGATGGGCACGGCGGTGCCGTCCGGCAGGACGTAGTCGGTCATGCCGATGTCCTGCGGGTTGGCGTCGATCACCCACTCGAAGGGCGCCTGGTCGACGTTCTTGGTCTTGGCCAGCAGCACCCCCGAGTCGGGCGTGAAGGAGTCGGCGCCCATCCTGTCCACGACCTCGAGCGTGTAGTTGTGGTATCCGCCGCCGTCGCAGAACGGGTCGGTGCGCACGTCGCAGGCCGGGCTGCGGTCGCCGTCACCGAAGGCGATGTTGACCCCGGACAGACCGGCCGGTCCCGGCTGGATCACCCGGGCGGTCACCTCCGCCACGACGACCCCGGACTCGGCCAGCGCCTCACGGGACAGGCGCAGCACGTTGTTCTCGTCCACCATCTCGAGCTTGATCTTGTTGCGGAGCATGTGCTGGGCTCCCATGGAGCCGCCCGAGGTGGGCGGGATCAGCCAGCGGCTGTGCGGGCCACCCGGGCCGTTGAAGCTGCCCCGGCTGAGCATCTCCCAGATCCCGGTGTACGCCCGGCGCGGCGGTATCCCGAACGGGTTGTTGTAGTTGTCGCCGATGCCGAGAATGTGGCTGAGTTCGTGGGCGTAGACGCCCTGCCCCGAGCTCTCCGCCTGGGTGGAGGACCCGCCCCCGGCGTTGGGCCAGATGGAGGCGGCCGAGGCCCAGGACGTCCACTCCACGTAGCGGGTCCTGGCCCAGTTGGGCAGGGCCGGGTCGGGCGGGCCGAAGTCGTCGGTCACCGCCTCCTTGGTGGGGAACTTGATCGGGCCGAACTCCTGCCAGGTGGCCGACTCGTCCTGTCCCGCGCTCAGGTAGAAGACGAAGTCGAAGCCCGCCGGCACCTCCTGGCCGACGTCGCCGATCCACGCCGCCCGCGCGTCGGTCCTGATGTTGCGGTTGCAGGCGTCACCGGCCGGGCAGGCGGTGCCTCCCTGGAACTCCATGGCGTACTCGTGTGACTTGCCCGGCATCTGGTAGGGGCCGAACTCGGTCAGCTCCACGCCGTAACGACCCCCGGAGTCCTCCATCCAGTACTCGTGGATGGTGTGGCCCCGGTTGAGGTCGTTGGGGGTGTTGAGGAAGTCCCGGTAGAAGCCGGCGACCTGGTCGCGGGGAATGTCGTGGGCCTCGGCGCTGGGGTTCCTGAAGACCGTCGAGCCCTTGGGCTGGGTGACCACGAACGGCTGGTTGGGATAGTCGGCCAGGACGAGCGCGCCGCGGAAGGTGCGCTTGGAACCCTTGACCGCGGGGTCGGCCCAGTTGGTGCCGGGGGGTTTGCGGTAGTCGGCCCACGTCATGTGGTCCGGGTTCTTCCAGTTCTGCGGGTCGATCGGTGCCGGGGTGACGGGCTCGGCGCGCCGCGCGGCCGAGGCCTCGGGGGCGTCCTGCTGCCAGGGCTGGGTCTGGGGCCAGTGTTCCAGGCGCCAGGGGTGCTCCGGGTCCGGGGCGGGGTCGGCGGAGGCGGGCAGGGAGGCGAGACCGATAGGGATCAGCACAACTGCGGCGATCAGTACTTTAAGCAACTTGGGGGGACGAGTCACGCTAAATGACGTTATAGATCACTTTCGGATAGATCAACAATCCGCTGTCGGGAAAGTTGATGAACGCTCGGCGGAAACACTGTCGAGATCTGGCCACTCCCGTCACCTCCCTCCCATCGGTCGGCCCCGGCGAGCCGGTTGCCAGCAAAAATGCCTGACCGGCCCCGTAACCTCTTGTTCGGACAGCCACCAGAAGGGAGTTCCATGACGGAACAGACCAGGAGTGCCGAACGGCATGAAACACCTCATATGACCGATGATCCCCGCGCGAACGAAGCACCCCCCGGAGAGCAGGCCCCCCTCGAAGACGGAGCACCACCCACCACCGACGAGCCCCGCGCGCCCCTGCGGCGCGTCGTCGGCCTGTTCCACCCCTACCGGGGCCGGCTGGTCGTCGTGGGCGCCCTCATCGGACTGTCCTCGCTCGTCTCGCTGGCCTCACCGTTCATGCTCCGCGCGGTGCTCGACGACGCCATCCCGCACGGCAGGACCGGCCTGCTGACGCTGCTCGTACTCGGCATGGTCGCGGTCGCCGTCGTCACCAGCGTGCTCGACGTCATCCAGATGCTGATCTCCAACGGGGTCGGCCAGCGCGTCATGCACGATCTGCGCACCGCCGTCTACGGCCACCTGCAGCGCATGTCCATGGCCTTCTTCACCCGCACCAGGACCGGCGAGGTGCAGTCGCGCATCGCCAGCGACATCGGCGGCATGCAGCTGGTGGTCACCTCCACCGCCGCCGCGATCGTCTCCAACCTGACCACCGTGATCGCGACGATCATCGCGATGCTGGTGCTGGACTGGCGGCTGACCGTGGTGTCACTGCTGCTGCTCCCGCTCTTCGTCGGCATCAGCCGCCGGGTCGGCCGGGAACGCAGAAAGATCACCTCCGAGCGGCAGCGGAAGATGGCCGCCATGTCGTCGATGATCCAGGAGTCGCTGTCGATCAGCGGCATCCTGCTGGGCCGGACGATGGGCCAGGGCCCCGAGCTCGCCAGACGGTTCTCCGACGCCTCGGACGAGCTGGCCGTCCTGGAACTCCGCTCCAGCATGGCCGGACGCTGGCGGCAGTCCACCATCCAGATCATCATGGCGGCCATGCCCGCGATGATCTACTGGGCCACCGGACTGACCTCGGCGATCTCCATCGGCACCGTCGTCGCCTTCACCACCCTCCAGCTGAACCTGTTCCGCCCCTCGGTGTCGCTGCTCCGGCTCGGCGTCGACGTGCAGAGCTCCCTGGCGCTGTTCGCCCGGATCTTCGAGTACCTGGACCTGGCCGTGGACATCCACCCCGGCACCCGCACGCCGAAGACGGTACGCGGCGAGATCCGCTTCGAGCACGTCGACTTCTCCTACGGAGAGACCCCGACCCTGTCGGACATCGACCTCACCGTCCCCGCGGGCACGACCCTGGCCGTGGTCGGCGAGACCGGCTCGGGCAAGACCACGCTGAGCTACCTGCTGCCCCGGCTGTACGACGTGACCGGCGGGCGGATCACCATCGACGGGGTGGACGTGCGCGAGCTGACCTTCGAGGCCCTGGCCGAGACGGTTGGCGTGGTCTCCCAGGAGACCTACCTGTTCCACTCCTCGATCGCCGACAACCTGCGGTTCGCCAACCCCTCGGCCACCGACGAGGAGATCGTCTCCGCCGCCCGGGCCGCCCGGATCCACGACCACATCGCCTCGCTGCCCGAGGGGTACGAGACCATGGTCGGCGAGCGCGGCTACCGCTTCTCCGGCGGCGAGAAGCAGCGCCTGGCCATCGCCAGGACGCTGCTGCGCGACCCGCCCGTACTGGTCCTCGACGAGGCCACCAGCGCCCTGGACACCCAGACCGAGCGCGCCGTCCAGGAGGCACTGGACACCCTGTCACGCGGCCGGACCACCATCACGATCGCCCACCGCCTGTCGACGATCCGCGACGCCGACCAGATCGTGGTCCTCGACCGGGGCCGCATCGTCGAACGCGGCAGCCACGACGATCTCCTCGCCGCCGGCGGCCCCTACGCCGCCCTCGTCAACCGCGACCGCTCCCTCACCACGGCCTGACCGGGCCGTATCCCGGTGGAGAACCGCACTCCAGGTCATTCCGTGGGCAGAAGCTCAGCCAGGTTCAACCTGGCCAGGGCAGCTATGACGGCGGAGTGGCGGAGGGGACCCGGTCGAGGGCGATCCCGAAGGAGTCGAGGTAGGCGGGGAGGAGTTCGGTCTCGTCCAGGACGCGTTCGGTGCGCTCGCCGTCCACGCTGTGGATCAGTTTGCGGTCCCTGAGCGTGGTCCGGCCCCGGGCCGTGCGCATCGAACAGATCGGTGACCTGGTGAAGTGCGACCGCGGGGAGGTCGCCTGCCACCAGCACGTCGGGACGAAGTCCGCCAGCTCGTAGGGCCGGGCGGTCAGCCGGTAACCCGGGTCGCCATTGTGCGTGATGTCGAGGTCGCCGTGGTCACCGTGGTCGCCGGGGGCGGGTGCGATCCGGAACACGCCCCCGCCGTCCTTCTGCTCCGCGCGCTCGTGGAGCCGCAGCGGCTCGTCGGAGAAGTCGCCGAACCCGACGTCGACCAGCCACGGCTCGTCGAGATCGACGCGGAGTGCCAGGTGGTCGAAGAGCGGCCCCGGCGCGCCGCCGCCGAAGACCCGGGCGGCCAGCAGCGTCACCCGGTAGCCGAGCGCGGTCAGCAACTCGGCGAACAACCCGTTCAGCTCGTAACAGAAACCGCCGCGACGGCGGTTGACGATCTTGTCGAACAGCGCGTCGGAGTCGAGCGAGATCGGCTCGCCGAGATGGATGCTCAGGTTCTCGAACGGCACCGTCCTCAGGTGCGCGAACTGCAAGGCCCGCAGGCTCCGAGCATTCGGCTCCGCGAGCCGGGTCACGCCCAATCTATCCAGATAGTGAGTGATCTGCACCTCGTCCATGGAGCAAGCAAACCACCCACCGAGCACGTCCGGTACCCGTCGGATCCCGCCACCGGCGAACGCCTGCCCCGGCAGATGGAGAGCCGCGACTGGACGGAAGAGGCCGTCACTCAGTCCGGTGTCGGGCTTTGGGGGTACGGCGTCGACTTCGTCACGCTGCACTGATACGGCGGCGGTCGGCCAGGGAGAACCGTCCCGCTAGATTTGGCTCACGGCACCGGATGTCCTGGCATCCGCATGATCCACCGATTGCTGAAGAGGACCCCGCACGCATGAACAGCCCTTCGCGGACCGCGCGAGCGACCTTCCGTGCCGCCACCGTCACGGACATCCCCACCCTGGTCTCCCTGGTCGAGTCCGCGTACCGGGGAGAGTCGAGCCTGGCCGGTTGGACGAGCGAGGCGCATCTGCTGGGCGGGCAGCGGACCGATGTCCGGGGCGTGACCGCCGCGCTGGAGAACCCGGACGGCCGCATGCTGGTCGCGGAGTCGGAGGGCGAGATCATCGCCTGCTGCCAGGTGGAGCGCAGGGGCGGACACGCGTACTTCGGGATGTTCGCGGTACGCCCCACGCTGCAGGGCGGCGGCCTCGGTAAGACGGTCCTCGCCGAGGCCGAGCGTCTCGCCCGCGACGAGTGGGGGGTGGACGAGATGCGCATGACGGTGATCTCGGCCCGCGAGGAACTACTGGCCTGGTACGTGCGCCGGGGCTACGTCCGCACCGGCGAGACGGCCCCGTTCCCCTACGGCGACGAGAGCTTCGGCCTGCCGACCAGGGACGACCTGGAGTTCGAGGTGCTGGTCAAGAAGCTCGGCTGAGCGAGAGCCCGTCCACGGGGAGAGCCGCCTGTCCGGATGCGGACGACCGGCGACGGCTCGGCGGGCCTTGCCCGGGACGGGCGGCTCGCGGCGGTAGCGTGGCAAGAGTGAGCAAGCCTTACCTCGACCCCGTCACCTGGTACGCCACCCTGCCCACCGTGTTCACCTGCGCCTGCCTGCTGATCACCGACCCCGAGGACCGGGTGCTGCTGGTCAAGCCCAATTACCGGCCGACCTGGGACTTCCCCGGTGGGGTCGTGGAAGAGGGCGAGGCGCCCCACGCGTGCGCGAGGCGCGAGGTGACCGAGGAGCTCGGCGTGCCCGTCGAGGTGGGTGAACTCCTCGTGGTCCACTGGAGTCCCCCGTCGGGGGAACGCCCCCGCTCGCTGATCCACTTCGTGTTCGACGGCGGCGTGCTGAGCGATCCCGGCCAGATCAGCCCGGAGGCCGAGGAGCTTGACGAGGTGGCGTTCCTCCCGTGGCACACCGCCACGACTCTCCTTGAGGAGAACGCCGCCACCCGCCTGCTCACCGCCCGCCTCGCCCGACGCGACGGACGTCCCGTCTACCTGTCGGACGAGTGACCGACGGACCGGGCCTGACGGGCCGTCATCGCGTTCAGGCCCCTCGCCTCAGCCCGAGGTGCCGGAGAAGTCGAACTCCCCGTCCTTGACGCCACCGACGAACGCCTCCCACTCGGCGCGGGTATAGACGATCACCTCACCATCAGGCCGATGACTGTGCCGCACCGCCACCCGCCCACTACCATCGGCCAACGGCCCGGCCTCCACGCAACTTCCGCCGCCGTTCTCGCTCTTCGTGCTGATGTGCCATGCAACACCGGCCAGTTCACCGGAGCTGGGCTTACTGTGCTCCTGCATCGCGTTCACCGCATTTCTTTCGCTATTGCGGAGATGAGCTCGGCCGAGTCTTCGGGGCCGAGGGCGAGCTTCTGCAAATTATCGTACGTCAGCATGAAGCTCTCAGCATCGGGCGATTCCACGTAAATAGCACCCTTCGGGGTCTCCGCATAGGCGACCTCAGGATAGGGATTCCTCATCGCCAGTATTCGGAAAGCACCTGTCGGGCTGGCATGCGCACCAGCACTGAACGGGAGCACTCGGATCTCGATATTCGGCCGGGCGGCGTATTCGATCAGATGACGTAGCTGTGCCATCTGACATTCCGGACCACCGACCTCACGGTGCAACACCGCTTCATCAATGATCGCTGACAGGCGCGGAGGGTCGTCACCTCGGAGGATCTCCTGACGAGTCATGCGCAACTCGACCCATCGCTCGATCTGCTGTTTTTCGGCACCGAACTCCGCCGCCGCGATCACCGCCCGCGCGTACTCCTGCGTCTGAAACAACCCGAGAAGCAGTGTGTTGTCAAAGGAGCGGATCTCGGCCGCGCGGGACTCCAGCCACACATAGTCGACGAACGCACCGGCGACCTCGTTGGCGTACCCGTCCCACCAGCCTTTCTGCCAGACCTCCTGGCTGAGCTTCATCAGGCTCTCGCGTCGCCTGCCGTCGGCCACGCCGTACAGATCGAGGAGAGCCAGCAGGTCCGGGCGCCGGATCGGATACTCCCCCGATTCGAAGCGGCCCGCAGTGGACGGGTCTCGCTGGAGATACTCGGCCACGTCCTTGAGCAACAGAGAGTTGGCCTCACGTAACTCGCGGAGTTGCTGACCAAGCCACTGCGCTCGGAGCGTCACCCACTTCGGAGCAGCCATACCCACCTTCCAGGCTGGGCTGTACAGGCCATGGCTTCACCAGCCTGGCAAATACAGCTTGTGAACTTCAGTAACCGTGTGTCCCTATACCCAACGTAGCCACCCGCTCACAGAGAGCGCAAGAAATGGCAGCATCCGACCACGGGACGGTCACGTGGTCACAGGAACACCAGGGAAGACAGGAGACCGGGGCGGGCTTCGCTGACAGGCCACGCCCGCCCCGGCCCCGATGCCGGAAGGAAGCACCCGAGATGGAGCACTTCAACGGTTCCGACTACCCGACTGTTTACCACGGCATGGTCTCGTGGCGCGGCGAGACCGGAGGAGGCGGAAGCGGTTTGTCCCGGCAGTCCGATTCGGCTCTCGGCAGGGAGGAGGTTCGGGCGCTGGCAGGGGGGCTGCCCCGCGTGTTCGCGCTGGTCCGGAAGGCCGAGGACGAGGAGATCATGGCGCGGGTGGTGGCGTACGGGCTGGCCCTGCCGGGTGGCGACGCGGCCACCGTCGGCGCTGTCAGGGGATTCGGCCGGTGGATGAGCCCGCAGAGCGCCGCGTACCGGCTCGGCTCCGACCTCGTCTGGCTCGGCGACGGCGACGGCGACGGCGACGGCGACGGGTGACCGTACCCGCCTGGCACGGCATGGCTCGGCGGCCGCCGAGCCATGCTCTGACCTGTGGGTTTTCGGG